>NZ_JAOUSE010000082.1:0-8476 GCF_025660415.1 Pallidibacillus thermolactis | reverse complement strand
GTAGAGAATATATTGAAAAAACATCTTCCTTTTTTACCATGTTTTGTGGTATATTAGTAAGGAAAATGTTAATTGAAATGTTTTTTTGTGCAGAAAGGGGCTTTTTTCCCTTTCTTCTTTTTTATCTATATGTATTTGTCGTTTCGCTTCTTGTTCTTCAGTAAGTTTTGTGAAAATGACACGTGTAATAAGGGGATTTTTTACCCAGCGTCCCACTTTAATATTGTCTAATTCTAACACTTCACCTCTTTTTAATTTCTCCGAAATCATAATCAGATCAATCTTTTCCCATTTTCCATCCTGATTTTGCTGATAAAGTTTCATATTATTCTTCATCCTCGAAAGAAAATATCCTCCTTGTTTATCAATATCAATTAAGTTTTCTGTAGAAAAATAACCTAAATCACGTAAACATAAATCACCTGGTTTTATATCATCTTTAATAACCTTGGCATATTGACTGTCGCTCGCAATCCCTTCTTGCACAAGTAAATGTAAGAAAGTGGATTGATACAATTCATACTCTAGGAATTTTAACTCCTGATTCATTAGCTCCTTTATATTCATCATAATAAGCAGGTAATTGAAACGAAGTCGAATCTAAAATTCGAATCCGATTGAAAACTCTTTTTTCTGTAATTGGCATGGCCAATTGTTTTGAAAAAAGTGATTCAAATACTTTCTTCAAAAACTTAACTGCCTGTGGATTAAATCGTTGGTTAAGTCCTTCAGCTGTTAGTTTCAAGTCAAATGTAGCACAAAGTTGTGCACACAACTGAACTAGACTTTTCTTCCCAATCGATTCACCTAAACATGAACAGAGTAAAAGAAAATGTTCAGGTTTTAATTTTGTTTTTCTTTTCATAAATCCAGTTTCTACAGCCCAATATTCTAATTGTTCTATCGAGAAAGTACGAAGCACTTCCTTAAATAATAATTGTAATTCTTTATCTGATACTGTTGGTGCCAAAAAAAATACTCCTCTCAGTTAGTTAATACCGAGAGAAGTATATCCAAAAAATGGTATTTTTTCATTTAAAATGCTTAACTTGATGGCTATGGGGATGCTCCCATTCAATCGTGCTGTGGCTTGATCAAGTGTCTCGATTACAAGTTAATTATTATTGGAGTGTCCTAGAACATAACTAATAATGGATCCGTCATAAAGATCACGAATCGCACTTAAATAGGTCTTTTTTGATTGGCCATACTTAAATTCTGTCACGTCTGTCACCCATTTTTCATTTGGCTTTTCGGCTGTAAATTCATGATTTAATAGATTGTCTACCACATGTTGAGGTGTGGAACGTTTATAACGCTTCTTCTTGATACGAATGACGGAGCGTAATCCAGCGATTTTCATCAATCGATAGATTCTTTTATGATTATGTTTCTTCTCGAACTTTCTATTCATAAGCACTATTATACTTCTTTATCCAGCCTTTGAGGACAGAGGGATCCGATATTTCATATGATCTAGCAACTTAAATTGAAAAGGAAACAAGCTACATTCTTAGTCAGCTAATTATGGTAATGCAGGGAGCATTTCGAGACCGACTAAAAGGTATAATAATCGATCCACAAGATTTTCGCTTTAATGAAATGTTTATTATGTCTGACAAGAATCAAAAGGCTTTATTTGATTGGCTAAAACGTTTGATTACATTGGATACCCCTGTAGAAGATGAGAAGTTTGGGAAATTAAAAGTAGATTTTGAAGAATGGTTCTACCAAATTGGAGGGCGAAACATTCAATTTGTGTATCGGAAGAGCTATTTGTTTAAACCAAAAGAAGCAGTTGCACAGTTAGGCGTTTCAGCGGTTACACTCAATAAGTATGTCAAACGGGGATTTGAATATATCCCGAAACAATCTCAGCGTCGGATACCAAAACATATGATTCCTCTTTGGAAAGATCCAGTATATTGTTTAAAAGTTCAAATGATCCATCAAGAGAAAAAATTACGAAATCAGACACCAGAAGAACGTTTGAAAGAAGTGGTAGAAGAAATTTTAGGATTTCAAATGAAATACAAAGCAGAAACCTCAAAAGACGCATTTCCTGTTTTAGATGGAAACGAGACAAATCTTCAGGATTTCTTTGAGTGGGAAGGATTGGAAGAAGAGTATGATGAATTAAAGAGAAAATTGAATGTGGATTAGGAGGATGATCCAAAATTATTCTTAATTGTTGTGGATTGTGAGCTTATCAATAGAAAAATACCTTTATATTTTTAGATACAAAGTGTTGACATCATTTGAAAAAAACATGAATTTTTCAATGCGAAATCATCAAAGATACAACACTTTTTGTAAGGAAAAACCTTTCTATATCAACAATTTCCAATATGAGTGTGTATGGCAAAATAAAAGTGCAGAGCTTTGCAAAGGAAAAATGCAGAGTCCTGCACTAAATTTTTGTGCATACACAAAAAAAGACTTGCCAGTCACCCCAAGTCCCACTACAGTAATTGTGTCAAGCAATTGGTAGTGGAGGTAAGAAAGGATGCTAGCAATGTCTGATATTAATTGTATCAAACATTTAAGAAATAACAAAGGTTTATCTATTTCAGGTTTGAGTCAAGTATTTATAGGCAGTTTTTTTAACACCTTAAATTTGAAAGCGGATTCAAACCCTTAGGATACTCTCTTGGTAAGAATTTTGCCTTTTTTAAAAGCCAGACAACTCTTTTAATGCTTTGTAAACTGGTATGTTAGCTTTTCTTTTTAGATATAGAACATTGTCTCTAGTGGCTTCACCAATTGTGCTCGTAACTTTTTCTTTATAGTATCTTGGTGGATTCTTTTCCACCTTTGTTTCAGTCCATTTTTCGATCCTGCCAAATAGTGTTTTTAAGGTCAATTTATCCAAGTAAGCTACCAAACCAGTGAACATGGCACTTACACCTTTATCCACCCAACTACGGCCATTTTTAAGTCTTTTGGCAAATACACTCATGGTTCCTTCTGCACTACCCATCGGACGCATTCCTGTTGTATCTATACCCTGTTCTTTAAGCCAGTTACGATAATCTCCCAAGGCTTCTGGATATTTCTCTAATTGGCGAATAAATGCTTCTAGACGTTCCTCTTGCTCATCATCCTCTAGCGTTCCGACTGCACTGTTAAGCTCTGTAAGCAATTTCTCATAATCATATGATGCAAGCGCCTTACGAATTGGACGATAACGTGGGTGATGACGGAACAAACTTCGAATCTCCCGTGCCACATGGAAACGATCAAGCGAAAAGAATGCACGATCTTTGAAATAGTCACGACAAGTTGTAATCCAATTTGCACCATCTCCATTTATTACCAACTTATGAATGGTTGGATCATACTCAAAGTTTTCGATGAGAAAGTCCTCAAACGCCTCCCAAAATGGCTGGTTCCCTTCATGTACGAAATGGCGTTTATTCTTCAGTCTTACTCGTTTTCCATTGACTTCCCAGCCTTGATGAACTTCGGCTATTTTCTCTTCTTTTCCCTTTTTTCGTTTACCTTGACGTTTTACAAACAAACCATCGACCTCTACAAATAATACAGGTTGATGTACATGCTCACGCTTTTTTGGAATACTCGAAACTTGTAATAAGTGTTGACGGATTGCCTCATGACTAATAACCCGATAGCCTAAAAGAGTTTCTAACGTACTGGCTGCTTTTCGATAGGAAGGTCCCTGAACAGCTAATTCAATAGCTACCTCCTCAATCAATGGGCTAAAAGAACCTGCATCCTCAAACTCTAAATAACGATCAAGGAGAAAAACATATTCCCCTGTCTCCCGGTCACGGTAATAATTACGATTTAATTCAATCTCTCCGAAGAGACTAGTTATATGATATTTTCTTTTATCAATGAGTCGATAGCGTTTTTTATCTCGTTCTTCTGCAATCTGTTGATCCATATCCTCCAAAATATTTTTCATAACGCTGGAGAAGGTATCTTGTAATTGCCTCCAAACCATTTGCTCAATTTCTTTTAAATTTGGATATTTTGTGATATTCTTTTCCATGAGGGATACTCCTTTCTCGGTAATGTTTGTTTTGGTCGACTATCATTCTACCAAGGAGTACCCTCTTTTTCATTATATCTGCTTTTTTCCTACCGCGCTTCCGCTTGCTTGCCCCTTCATTTAGTGAACTCACTACGTTCGTTCACTAAATGAAGGGGATAAAATTTATTCCGCCCACAATAATTTTACTCATACCTATTTCAGAAATACAAAGAACAATGGGAATTAATTGGCGAACAGCTAAGAAGTATGCGGATGAAGATCAACTCCCTAAACAGAAATCATTTAAAAAGAAAGGGATGATGTATGAGGAAAAGTGGGGAGTAATTGTTTCAGATTGGCTTTTTGAGGATTTAAAGTTAAGGAAAAAATTAAGAAGAACAAAGAAACAAATATTTGAAGAACTAAAGGAAATGGGTTTCCAAGGTTCTTATCGTACTGTTTGTTACTTTATCTCTGAATGGATGAATACTCACCAAGAAGAAAAGGATAAAGGGTATGAAAGATTAGAACATCCTCCGGGTGAAGCTCAAGTAGACTTTGGAGTAATGGAAGCTGTACAAGATGGAGAAATTGTGGATATTCATGCTTTAGTTATGACGTTTCCTCATAGTAATGCTGGATTTGCAGTACCGTTACCAGCTGAAAATCAAGAATGCTTCTTACATGGTCTCAATATTCTTTTTAAACAGGTTGGGGGAGTACCTAAAAGGATAAGAATCGATAATTTGACCCCCGCTGTGAAGAAAAAAAGGACAAAAAATGAAGAAGCACAATTAACTGATGAATTTGTTCAATTTCAGAATTATTATGGCTTTGATGTGCAGGTATGCAATCCAAGAAGTGGCCATGAAAAAGGAAATGTTGAGAATAAAGTTGGATATATACGCTATAACTTTTTTACTTCAGCTCCAATAATGGACAGCTATGAGGGTTTAACTGATCAATTATTTCATAAATTAGAGGCGGACAGAAATAGAATTCATTATGCCAAAAACGTACGTATTGAGGACTTATGGCAGGAAGAACGGGATTATCTTCTAGCATTACCGGAAAAGCCCTATCCTGTATTTAAAGAGCATCTTGTTAAAGTAAACAAATATAATGAAGTGAAAGTGGATCAGACGTTGGTTCATGTCCCTAAGGGTGGCAACTATAGTCAATTACAAATGATATTAACATGGGATCAATTAAAGATTGTTTCACCTAATGGGGAGATATTATTGGATGACTATCGGCCATATATGAAAAAGCGAAAAGCTTTACCATGGCTTTCAATAATTAAAACATGGATTCATAAACCAAGGGTTGTAGAATATTCGCGCTATAATAAGTATTTACCGGGAAGAATTAAAGAATTTTTGTTGGTAGATAATTTAATTATTCGACGAAAACGATTAGAAGCTCTAGCTAGTTTATTAGTTTCTCATGACATGAAGAAGATTAATGAAGAGTTCTATGAATTAATTGCACAGGATAAGCTACCTAGTGATAATAATCCTTATGAAGTGGACTGGAGTAAATACGATTCATTAACTCCTAGAGAGGAGGCTGTCAATTGAAACAGGACATTAAAGAATTGTGTAAGTCATTGAGGTTAGCTTATGTTGCGGATGTATACGAGCAAATACCGTTTGAAACTCCGGAACAATTCTTGTATAGGCTACTTAAGGAGGAAATAAGATTAAGAGAAAAAGCGAGAGCGATCCGCTTGATAAAAAAGGCGAAGTTCTTAGATAAAAAGAGTTTACATGATTACGAGTGGACCGAACAACTTCGGTTCCCTCCTCACTTAACCAAAGAGGATTTGTGTAGCCTACAATTTATTGAGAATCGAGAAAATGTAGTTTTAGTTGGTTCACCCGGGACAGGGAAGACCCATTTAGCCACAGGACTAGGGAGAAAAGCTTGTGAACTAGGTTATGAGGTTCGTTTTTACCGTGTTGCCCACCTAGTTGAGGAATTAGAGCAAGCTTTACGTAACAACCGTTTATCAGCATTTAGAAAACGGATGGAGAAGGTTGATTTGGTCATTTTAGATGAAATGGGATACTTACCATTTAGTAAAGAAGGAGCTGAATTATTATTCCAAATTATATCGGAGTTTTATGAACAGAAAAGCGTAATTATTACATCTAACTTAGAATTTAGTCAATGGAACCGGATCTTTACAGATTCTCGATTAACAGCAGCGTTAGTGGACAGGCTAATTCATCACGCCCATATCATCTCTTTTCATGGCGAGAGCTATAGACTGTCCCACGCATTGTCGAAAAGGAATTAAATGGGTGGCAAACCTCTGCATTTTTAATTGCATTTCTCTGCACTTTTCTATTGCAAAATACATATGAGTGTCAACACTTTTTAACAGTTAAAAAAGTGTAGAGTAAATGTAGTAATAGTGGAATTTCTAACCATGGAGTTTCAATCTTTGGTATTAAATTGATTAGAACTCTACTATACTTTTTTCAATCATTGAACATACAGTTTCAGTGATGGGAATGTCATTTGTTATTAAACCAATTTAAATTGGAGTCATTCGTAGATTCAAAAATTCTTCTGCTAACATTCCCCCCTTATGTTTGTATAACTTTTTTTCTCTTTATATTAGATAAATTAGGAAGAAAAAATTCCATATATATAGAAAAAAATGGTTGATAAAGTCGAAGTGAGTAATGCTTTTTCTGGGATCGTTAAGGGTATATTCTTTAAAAAAATAGGATGACCGAAACATAAAATGACTTGGTATTATTTTGATTTTCCCGACAAATCATTAATTCCATTTTATTTTCAATTCTATATTTTTTATAGTTCCACTAAAACCACCTAATCCCTTTATGATTAATTCATTTCTCCATAAATTCCATTCTACTAAACGGGTGCCTAAGTTTCTGATGGAGAACGGGCGGTACTATCTTCAAAATAGAAAATGGAAAACATCGGATATAAAGAAATGAAAAAATAAGTGGGTTAGATAAAACGTTGATTAGGAGAGGTTTGATTTTCTTATTATGTTTATTTTAAAAATCATGGTGTATAATTTCGAATTAAAAAGAGCCAAAAAGTTTTTCTTGATTGCAGTCGTTATCACCCTAATTGCATTTATCATTACTTGTATAATAAATCCTGATTTTAAAGTAATAATGGATAGAATAGAGAATTCACATCAGCCAATTAAAAATTCTATAGGAATTAATAAAGTTTGGTCATATATGTTCATAACGGTATTACAGTCCCTATGCAAATGGTTATATTAACGCTTATTCCGATACAATATATGTATTTATTAAATATGATTTTGACCAATTTAATCTTAGGTATTGTTTTTGGGATTGCAGTACAAGTTGATTTAGAGGTAGGATTCCAGTTAATCATTTCTTCTATTCCTCACTCTGTTTTTGAAATTTTCGCCTATTGCATACTTGCTACAGTTCTTTTTGAAATGAATCAGGCTATAAGAGTTAATATAATAAATATATTTAAAAAAGACAAAGCTCAAGTTTCGCTTGTTAAAAGTTTCTTGAAGACAATGAAAGCTTATATTGTTTTTGTTATGCCGCTAATTATAGTAGCTGCTTTCCTAGAAACTTATCTAGCAGATACTTTACTCTATTTGCTCTGATAAAGAACATCATCATTATTCTGGTCTCAAAATAAATATTCAGACTGAATCAATTAACACCAGTCTGAATAATTAAATTTAAATCCTTTTTATTAATGGGATAAAGAATTCTAACCATTCGTCATATAAGGGATATGGTTAATAAATTTTTTTAAATTAATATTATAATGTTCCTCAATAGCTTGTCTTAGTTTTTTTTCCAAATTCGTAAATTCATTGACGATATAATCTAAAGCAAATACATTATACAAGTTTTGTTCTTCCCAAATGGATCTCACCCTTGCCTTATTGGAAAAAGGAATGATAGACAAAATTGCACCATCTTCATAATCTCCGTATTCAATCGTATAATAATGGAATTCTGGTATATGATTCTCTTTAATTTGCTGTTTCCATTCATACAACGCTTTATAGAATTCTAGAATAGCAATTTCTGTTTCGAAATACAATTCATTATTAATTTTTATTGTCAGTGTAGCTTCTACAGCCAATATGGTAGGTATGTCCCTTTTATCTTTATTTGAGATTATTCCTTTATCACTTATAAAATTATATTCAAATGATATTTTATTTATGTGCTCCATGTCTATTGTTACCCTCCTTGTAGAGTTATTATCAATTGCGTGTCTTGTAAATAAAACTTACTGCAAAAAATGATATGGGAATATATAAAACAATGCAAATTTTTTGTAATTCAATTAAAATAGGAGACCCTTTCTAACCGATAAAATATAATTAACAGTTTTAGATAAATAAGATTTTACACTTCTTATTTGGAAGGGGCTGGAAATTCCCCTTCTTATCCAACAAATTCTATTAAAATACATCTCCATCACTGG
>NZ_JAOUSE010000081.1:0-9030 GCF_025660415.1 Pallidibacillus thermolactis | reverse complement strand
TTTGAATGGCTTCTATATCAGCCAAAGTTAATTCCTGTTCACATTCAATTGGAGAGAGTTGCTTAATCCATTTATAAATCGTTACTTCTGAAACACCATATTCGCTAGAGAGTTGACTGACTGGAGTGCCTGAGCGATAAAGCTCAACTACTGTTTGTTTAAATTCTTGATTATACCGCTTTTGACTCATGATTCGGACACAACCTTTCGTTAGTTTAATATTAATGACTTAACCAAGTTGTGTCCATAAATCTATACTACATCTACTTGTTGTTAAGAAAATGAAGGGTAAAATTACGAATAAGGACAAAATATTTGCGAAGGATTTACTAAGGGAAGTTGGCTTAGAAAGTAAAATAAAGAAATTTCCTGAACAACTTTCAGGAGGAGAGCGTCAACGTGTTGCGATTGCGCGTGCTTTAATGAATGATCCAAATGTTATCTTAGCAGATGAGCCAACTGCTAGTTTAGATAGTAAGAGAGCATTTGAAGTTGTAGAATTGATTGCAAAGGTAGTAAAAAATCGAAACAAGGCAGCGATTATGGTAACACATGATGAAAGAATGCTTCCATACTGTGATCGTGTATATCGAATTGAAGAAGGTAAGCTGGAATTAGTCAATTAGTTGGAAGTACAAGATATGTTAGGCACTCAAAAGATAGGTTTAATATTTTTTAGGTAATGATCTCGATTGGGTTCTTTATGCGATTGAACTCAATCTAGATCATTTTTTGTGTTTTGACCTATTTGTCTTATTAAGGATCTTTTATAACTTTGATTAATGACAATACTCAGGCTTGGCACATTATTAATGTGTCTTCTGTTGCTGGATTCATTAAGTAATAAAATTGTTTGGACAAAATTGGCCAAGTTTTAAAACGGAGAGGGACAAAGCTTTTGGATACATAAGGAAAAAAACAAGTTCCTTATGTATCATGTAAGATAATAAAGAACTTGTTAACATTTTAAAAAAGATGTTAATACCATTTACTCAAATTAAGATTTATAACTACTTAACTTACATTTTCTTTACTTTCTACTTCGTTATTTTTATTGTTGATAAACAAGAAATACGATCCAACTGTCAAAACAGCGACAATAGTTGTAAGTATGGCTTGTGATCTTAATGATTCAATGAAGAACATCGCAATATAAATACCGGTTATAAATATAATTGTGGCATATGTTGAATATGGATATAACCACATTTTAATTTTTAATGCTTCTGGATCCTCAACTTCAAGTTTTCTCCGCATACGTAATTGAGAGAATGCTATAACGAGATAAACTAATTGCCACCGCACCTGATGAATTGACTAGGAATAAAAAGAGCTTGTCTGGTGAAATGTAGCTAAAAATCACAGCAATATAAGAAAAAGCAGTACTAAATAATATTGCTCGAACTGGAACACCATTCTTACTTAATTTTAGAAAGGATTTTGGTGCTTCAGGGCCATACCATAAAGCATTCTGGAATTGGCATATAGTGCTGAATTTAAACATGAAAGAACGGCTGTTAATACAACGAAATTCATAATCTGTGCTGCAGCAGGTATTCCAATATAATCGAGCACTGCAACAAAAGGACTAACTAATATATTTGCTGAATCCCATGGTAGTAAAGTAACTACAATGGCAATAGAACCAATATAAAAAATGAGAATTCTCCAAACAACACTATTGGTCGCAATTCGTACGGATTTTTCCGGCTGTTCCGATTCACCTGCTGCGATGGCAACTATTTCCGTACCCATAAAAGAAAATATCACAACCGTGATCCCGATTAAAACGGAACTTATACCAGTTGGGAAAAAACCTCCATTTCCAAGAAGGTTTGAAACCTCAGGTGATGCAATTCCAGGGTATATTCCAATAATTACAGATAGCCCAAGAATCAAGAATAAGACAATAGCTGCTACTTTAATTAGTGCAAACCAGTATTCAAATTCACCAAAGGATTTAACCGAAAATAAGTTCGTCATTGTAAGAGATACCGTTAAAATCAAGGCCATAAGCCATACAGGAAAGTCTGGGAGCCAGTATTGAATAATGGCTGCACCCGCAACAGCTTCTATCGCAATAACGACTGTCCAGAAAAACCAATATAACCAACCAATCGTATAACCTGCCCATGGCCCAATGGCTTCACTCGCATAGTTTGAAAAGGATCCACTTGTTGGTCGGGCAGCAGCCATCTCTCCGAGCATTCTCATTACTAAAACAACGATAAGCCCTGCAAGAGTATAAGATAAAATTGATCCTGGACCAACGGAATTAATTACTGCCCCACTACCAATGAATAATCCTGCTCCAATGACACCAGCTATGGAAATCATACTAATATGTCTAATCTTTAAAGCTGACTTAAGTTCTCCTTGTTGATTGCTCATAGAAACCCCTCCTTTTTTAAGCGCTTTCAATTAGCAATTTTCAAAAAAATATGAACTTTAATCAGGGTACACAATTACTTATTAAAATTCATTAGTCTAATTGTAAAAAAATTTATTGTTCTTTTTTTACGAAATGTAAAAAATTTTAAACTCTGGAATATCATCTGCTCAAACATTAGAAGTTTACTTGTTGTATTTTTCAATAAAGGATTTTTCTTTTTGGTTTTTATTTAATAGTTTATAAGCATGTATTGCCATTTCTATTGCTTGTCTTTTTATCGGTTCCATAAAATCATGACCAAGCAATTCCTCGATTTTGTCTAACCGATGATAAAGTGTTTGCCTAACTATAGAAAGTCGATCTGAGGTCTCTTTTTTCGAACCCATCGTTTCAAGATAAACGGTAAGGGTTAACAATAGATCGTCATGTTGAAGGAGAGGTTCCAAATAATGTAAACAATAGTTTTCCAAATCTTTCGGATTCAATTTCGTCAATAGTCGATATATGCCAATATCATCGAAAAAAACAACATCTAAAATACCTTGTCTTTGTAATCTTAGCACTTCATTTGCTTCAACATAACAGTTTGTTACTTGAGAATAGTCCTTTTGCAGGCTACTAACACTAATGTACAAATTTTTCCCATTAAATATATCTTCTTCATTTATATTTTTGATATCTTTAATGATTTTCTGGAATAAATTTACGTCACTCTTATTACCGTAACTAGTTTTATAAAAAGAAGCAATTATAGCAATTTTACGTTTCGTAACAGAAATAGAAGGGAAAAAACTATGTTTCCTAAAGATAGAACGCAAAATAATAGATTGTTGTAGTTTGATTTCCTCCCACTCATTATCTTTTAAGTTTTTTGGTTTCAAATTATTTTCAATAACGATGAGTCGATAATATAGATTTTCTGCTGGAGTTGGCAAAATTTTTAAAGCCGTCGAAGTGTCATACTCTTTACCTTGTAACAATTGTTGTACAAGAATTTCTTCCTGGTTTTGCTTTCTTTCTTCTATCGTTCTGTTACGTAATAGAATTTGTGCTATAGCCAAAGTAGCGCGATCAATAATAGAAAAAGAAAAATCGTCAATATTTTCTATAGATTCCTGAATATAAAGATTCGCCCAAGAATATCCAAGACCTTTTATTGGAAATATAGTATAAACTTCGCCATTGATAAACAAATGGTTATATGAATTTTGTTGGTTATCATCATTAGATTTTGAAAGAGTGCTAGCTGCTATATCTTTACATTTTATTGGGTAATAATAAATTTTTTCCTCATCTGTAATAAGAAAAATAGTTTTTCCGAAATAATCATATAACTTCTTGATAATTTTTAAGATGCCATTGGAAGCTAACGATAATTGATTAAATTCATTTGATAAATTGTGAAGATGATGTAGTTTTTCATGATGACTATTCACGATGATTGAATGTAAGTCTTGAGTTATATCAACAAATTTTACAATACAGGTAAAGACGATTATAGGGAACTGATGTTGATTGGCATATTCAATAATAGATGGATCGATTGTTTTGATATGGGTTCCTAATTCAATGCAAATTCCCGCTACTTCGTATTTGATTAATTTTTTTAATTGATCTATACCTGCTGAGGAATCAAATTGGAGATTAGATCCAGTGGTTAGTATTAACTCACCACCATTAATAAAAGAGTCAAAGTTTTCCATTTCTAATATGTGAGTCCATTTTACTTTCCTGTTTTTTCCGCCTTCTCCAGCTATTAATTTAGCGTTTTGAAACAAGTCTCGTCTGAGTATATCTGCAATTGTAATCTTTAATTTCCCCATATACCATCCTCCATACTGTAAAAAATAATAATTGAATATTTTACATTTTGTAAGATGTAATTGATTTTTGAATAATATAAATTGATTATGGACGGTAGTTGAAAGCGGTGTCAAATATTTTAAATACTAATTTAATAAAGAAAGAAACAAGAGATCCAAAAAGTATGTTTTACGTTTAGTTAAACAAATTTGAAGGGAGAAGATTGTAATGGATAATGTTCAAGTAAGAGAAAGTTTGTCACTTATTGAAAAAGATCGGAAGTATGTTTGGCATCATATTTCACCTTATAAAGAAGAAGCTCCACCGATGATTGTTGAAAAGGGAGAAGGTTCCTGGATTACGGATTATAAAGGAAATCGTTATCTTGACGCAATGTCAGGATTATGGTGTGTTAACGTTGGTTATGGTCGTGAAGAGTTGGCTGAAGTAGCTGCAGAACAAATCAAAAAATTGGCCTATACACCGATGACGAACAGTCATAAGTCGGCGATAGAGTTAGCAGAAAAAATTAATGCCATGCTTGATGACGAATATGTCATATTTTATTCCAATAGTGGTTCCGATGCGAATGAAGTAGCATTCAAAATTGCTCGTCAATATCATCAACAAAATGGTGAACCGAATCGATATAAAATTATATCCCGTTATCGTGCATATCATGGAAGTTCCATGGGAGCTTTATCGGCAACTGGACAATCCTTAAGGAAATATAAATATGAGCCACTTTCTGCAGGTTTCATACATGTTTCACCACCAGATCATTATCGTAAACCGGATAATATATCTGTGGAACAATACAATTTACTGAAAGCTAGAGAAATAGAAGAAACGATAAAATTCGAGCAAAAAGAAACAATTGCTGCAGTAATTATGGAACCATTAATAACAGGTGGTGGGGTAATTATTCCTCATGAAGTGTATGTTCAAGAAGTAGAGCGCATTTGTAATCGTCATGGTGTTTTATTGATCATTGATGAAGTAATTTGTGGGTTTGGTAGAACAGGTAAAGCCTTTGGACATCAACATTTTAATATTAAGCCGGATATCATTACAATGGCAAAGGGATTAACAAGTGCTTACTTGCCATTATCAATTACAGCTATTCGTAAAGAAATATATGAAGCATTTAAAGGAACTGAGGAGAACTATCATTTCCGTCATGTAAATACTTTCGGAGGCAACCCAGCAGCTTGTGCAGTTGCATTAAAAAACCTTGAAATCATGGAACGGGAAAATCTATTTAAACGCTCAGAAGAATTAGGAAAAAAATTGTTAAATGGATTAGAAGAATTAAAGAACCATCCAAATGTTGGAGATGTTCGCGGACTAGGTTTGCTGGCAGGAATTGAAATTGTTGAGGATAAAGAAACGAAGAAGCCTGTTTCCAATGAAAAAATAGCAAAATTAATTGCAGCAGCGAAGGCTAAAGGCGTAATTATTGGAAGAAATGGAGATACCGTAGCAGGACATAACAATATCCTAACGCTAAGTCCACCATTATCCTCAACAGATGATGATATTCAATTTATTATAAAAGTTTTAAAAGAGGTATTTTTCTGTGAGTAATAAGAAAGCTATTATTTCACTTATATTAAACGAGTTATTCTTCAAGTTGAATTACTAGAAAAATTGTGTATCGATTGGAAACAGACCTTATTAACATAGAAAAATAGTTTTTTAATGATATATCTTATTAATGAAGACGAGGAGGATTTATATGACACAAACGGCTGTAAAAATATTAAAAAATTATATTGGTGGTAAATGGGTAGATGCAAATTCAGAAAATACAGAACCGGTATACAATCCTGCAACAGGAGAGGTTATTGCACATGTACCGATTTCCTCTGAGACAGATGTAGAACTTGCTGTAGAGTCAGCAAAAGATGCTTTCGAAAAATGGAAAGATGTAGCTGTACCACGAAGAGCACGTATCTTATTTAAATTTCAGCAATTATTAGTTGAAAATTGGGAAGAGCTTGCTCGATTGATTACAATTGAAAACGGTAAAAATTATAACGAAGCTTATGGTGAAGTACAACGTGGTATTGAAAATGTAGAATTTGCCGCTGGGGCGTCTTCATTAATGATGGGTGAACAGCTTTCGTACATTGCAACAGACCTTGAATCTGGAATGTACCGTTATCCTATTGGCGTTATTGGTGGTATTACACCATTTAACTTCCCTATGATGGTCCCATGCTGGATGTTTCCAATGGCGATTGCAACGGGAAATACGTTCGTATTAAAGCCTTCAGAACGTACACCGCTCCTTGCCAACCGTTTAGCTGAATTACTAGAAGAAGCAGGTCTACCAGCAGGTGTCTTTAACATCGTTCATGGTGCCCATGATGTTGTCAATAGTCTAGTTGTTCATAAAGATGTAGCAGCAATATCTTTCGTTGGATCACAACCGGTAGCAGAGTACGTGTATAAACGAGCTACAGATAATCTCAAACGTGTACAAGCGTTAGCAGGCGCTAAAAATCATTCTATTGTTCTGCGTGATGCAAATCTTGATAATGCAACAACACAAATTCTAAATGCAGCATTTGGATCTGCTGGAGAACGCTGCATGGCCGCTTCTGTCGTAGCAGTAGAAGAATCAATTGCAAATGAGTTTATCGCCCAATTAAAACAAAAAGCTGATCATATAAAAATAGGCAATGGATTGGATGAAGGAATTTTCCTTGGTCCTGTTATCCGTGATCAACATAAAAAACGTACATTACACTATATTGAAACTGGTGTAAAAGAAGGAGCTAAACTCATTCGTGATGGTAGAAAAGACGAAGCGATAAAACAGGCAGGGTACTTTGTTGGACCTACTATTTTTGATCATGTCACACCAGAAATGAAAATTTGGCAGGATGAGATTTTTGCACCTGTTCTATGTATTGCTCGAGTAAAAGACTTAGATGAGGCTATAGCACTTTCTAACCAATCTCGTTTTGCAAATGGGGCGTGTATTTTCACTAAAGATGGAGGCAATGTACGTCATTTCAGAGAAAAAATCGATGCTGGCATGTTAGGAGTGAATATCGGTGTACCAGCACCAATGGCATTTTTTCCATTCTCTGGTTGGAAAGACTCCTTCTATGGAGATCTTCATGCGAATGGAAAAGATAGCTTGAACTTTTATACTCGTAAAAAAGTGATTACAACTAGATGGGTTTAGTAATATAAGTTTAGAGACAGTTAATTATTATGGTGTTCAATCAATGGTGATCGGTCTTAGGTTTGGAACACCTTGACCGGTCTTTTTTTAGAAATACGTTCATATTTGTGGTAATAATTTCAGCAACTAGTTCAATAATTTCTAGGTTGATTTTTTTATTTTAAGTGGGGATACCATGACATTATATTTTGGTTAAGATTTGGAAAGTCCATAGCATTTTATCACTATGTATTGGATTATCTAGATGGATTGATAGGAGGAAACAAACGAGTACATTTGTATTCGTGGGGACTAGGTATTAATTATTAAAGATGACTTTTCTCTATCATTTGTTTTTCCAAGGCGACTCTCGTCCATACTATTGTAAACGTTTAGCCGTATATGTATTAGGAATCCAAACTGTTACTTTATCATCATAAATTTAACAATAAGTAAGAGATTCTATACTCTATTTATTGATGATCAGCAAACACTTCTATTGTTATCACCTTCACTTTTTTAAATCTATAGTTCATTTTTATTAAGGATTAAAGTAGGATAGACCATACGTTCGTATCTATAGTATAATTTAAATTAGTAAATAGTCAGAAAACTCAAGGGTGGTCAGCATTATCCCCGAATGAAAGGGGGTGATGCCTATGTCGACATATCAAGTATTAATGCTTATGATCGCATTTTCCAGTTTGATTGTGTCGATCATTTCTTTTACAAACAAAAAGTAATCCACCCTTGAGTCCAACAGTTTGTTAGGGTGGATTACCTCATCCTGCAAGCTGACCCCTTTGAGGGATCGACTATTTACTTGGACCGTCTGGTGTTGCCGCACCAACGGTCTTATTTATTATATGTATATTTCTATTCTTATTATAATCTAATTTTATGAAAAATTAAACAGGTTAATTTGATACAAGGTTTGTTTATGTAATATTGAAAAAGGGAAACTTCACTTTATGTACACATCATGTTCAATGTTTCCCTTATTAGAATGGTTTTGTCGTAATTTATGAACTAAGTCATACACAAATAGCCCATCGCAAGCATACTTTGTAAAAAAATTGATAAGGGGTCATGTTAATGATGTATTTTTATCGACAATGTCCACAGGGGCATTATCCGTATAAAATTCAACCTGGAGATACGTTAATCCACATTGCTTTAAGATTGGATAAAAGTGTGTCGGAAATTTTGTCAGCGAATCCTGGTATAGATCCATATAACTTAAGAGTCGGTGAAAACATTTGTATTCCAGCATGTCCACCAAACCATAGGCCAATTATCATTCAGCCAGGAGATACCCTTTACCAAATTTCACAAACATACGGGGTAACAATTGAAAGTATACTGGAAGCAAATCCAAGTATTGATCCAAACTATCTCCGTGTAGGGCAGCGTATATGTATACCTGCTGCATGTGCGTTGAGGTAAAATAATAGAAAAATCCTAATCTGTATGAGATTTCTTAAGAATAAATTAGATTACTAAGACAATATATAGAAAATTTATCTTTTTTGAAGATTCATCACCACATTTTGTGATTTAACCCAAAAAATAAGGAAAACACTCACGAATTCCTGGCAATAATGTTAGCGTCACTTAACATAACAGGAGGTTCTAAAGTGTTTTCCGTATCACTAGA
>NZ_JAOUSE010000080.1:0-9200 GCF_025660415.1 Pallidibacillus thermolactis | reverse complement strand
AAACCTTGAAAGATTTCGACTACGTGTATTTTTGGAATGTACAGGTAAAACTTATAAAAATCAGGTTGCTTAACCATGCCCTTCATCAGCTTTCCGCATTGTAGTGGCTAGAATGGAAGCCGTTAAGGAAAGCGCTTGACCACTTCCATTCTACCCACTTAGTGGTCTGCAAGCTGACGAAGGTGCTACTCTAGATTGAGTATCAATCTCGCTAACTTATTGCCGGAATTGTGTGAACATCACAGAATATGGTGATGAGACTATAAACGAAATAATCCTTCACTACTACACTCACGATTTAGTTTCAAATAACTAGTCTATCACTACGACTATTCAATCGTTAAATTCGGGTAAGAATTTTGGACAGCTGCTTTAAAGTTTTCAATAGCCGTATCTAAATCCACTTCTCCCTTTGAATACGGAATTAAAGCATGATCAGAAAAAAGTGTATTAAGTGTTTGGTCAAATTCCGTTAATGATTTTGCATCAATATTAGGAATTTGTTCCGCAAATGCTGCGTAATGGTTTTGTCCACCTAAAAATTCTTCAGAATAATCACCTTTAATATTTTCCACTACACTTTTATTAGAAACAAAATCCCCTGTATCTTTAGCCCAAGCAGTGAGGAAATCCTCATTTGTTGTTACATAAGCAATTAATTCAGCAGCTTCTTCTTTCATATTGCTTGTCTGCGTTATACCAATCCATGTGCCGCCTCTGTAGTATGCCGCCGGTCCTTGTACCATTCTCCAGTCACCAGCCGTAGAATTTCCTGTGTCAGACGACTCTGCATTTGGCTTTAACCAATAATGTAAGCCCCATGTTGGAAGTGAATACCCAAAAATATTATCTGCTGACATACCACCATAATACGACTCACTGTTTTCTTCTGCATCTAGCATTAATCCTTCTTCGTTAAACTTTTTAGCAATCTCTAATAAATCGTAAATTTTTTCGTCTATGACAAGTTTATTATCAACTACCCAACCTTGATCCCGAGTACCAAGAAAAGCGTATTTAAAATCAGCCACACTGGAAACCATATAAACTTCACCGTTAGATGCCTCTTTTAGTTTTACAGCTGTACGATAAAAATCATCCCATGTACCAATGGCTGCTTGTACATCTTCAGGTGTTTCTAATCCTAAAAACTCTTTAGCAATGCTATCCCGATAAAAAAAGGCTCCTGGTGCAGCTTGCCATGCATTTGCTACAAACTGTCCATCACTATTCGTACCTACATCTTTAACATAATCAAATGTATTTTCTGCTCCTTGAACCACAACATCAAACTGACTTAAATCTTCTAACATACCTGACTCAACATATTTTTTTGCAAAATTTGCTTCCATTAATATAACGTCTGGTGCTTCCTTTGATCCTAATACAGGATCTAGTTTTTGTTCAAATTGTTCTGTCGGTATTTCAACTACTTTTATTTTGTAGTCTAAATCTGGATACTCTTTTAAATAATAATCGTTAACCATCGTATCTATTTCATTTGTAAAAGTCCAGATCTCTAACACACCATCATCCTTACCCTTTGAACTGGAATTACTATTTGATGTACAACCAGTTAAGATTAAGAGACTAAGGACAAGTAAAACTGATAGTAACTTGACAACTTTTTTCATTCAAATCCCTCCATCAATTATTAATTTCCTTATCCATCACCTATTCAATCCATAAACCAACCGTTCATTTAACTTTGTTATATATGTTAGCGTTTACAATAATCTTAATAAATTTAGATAAATCACCTCTCATCTCTAATATTTTAAAAGATAACAAAGTTTGTTTATTGAATAAACTAACGTTATTTAAATAATAGTTTATTATTTTTCGATTGTCAATATTTTGTAAATTACAAATTGGTAAGTCACATAATTTTTCTATCAGTGTGGTACGGATGCCCACACTGATTTTTATAATGGTAAATAACATGCCCTGACCACTCAACAACATTAATTACATTTCCTTTATTCCTTTTCTTTATAAATAAAATAATCAAAATCAGCATACTTCCTAGTGCCAGATGTATCTCGGCAGTGCATGCCAACAAAGGCACCGGTAAAGAAACCTCCCCCCTGAATATAATCATCAGACAATTTATAAGAGTGAAAAGCAAATGGTATTTCCACCCAATTTACACCGTCAAAAGAATAAGAATAAGAATAGGTATTTACTTTTACATCAACTCTCATATAAACATATTCCACTTCTTTAGGTATAACAATTTCTTTTCCTTTAAGTGGCATATCAAAGGTAAAATTATCACAAGACATTAATTCAAGTATTCTACCTTTTTCTTCATTCCAAGAGATTTGGAGAGTTGTCCAGTTTTGGGTATTATAGTAGTTTACTAAACCAGCAGATTGTTG
The DNA here is from genome assembly GCF_025660415.1 of Pallidibacillus thermolactis. Classification (NCBI taxonomy): domain Bacteria; kingdom Bacillati; phylum Bacillota; class Bacilli; order Caryophanales; family Bacillaceae; genus Pallidibacillus; species Pallidibacillus thermolactis. The sequence continues at coordinate 6,819 of NZ_JAOUSE010000080.1, read as the reverse complement.
GAATGTGTCAGGATGAAATGCAACTTTTGTTTCAGCTGTAAAATTAAAATGCTGCCAACGTCTAGCCACAAAGGCTTGAGTAAATTTTGATGTAAGCGATTCTCTTCCGTAAAGTCTTAAATGTCCAGGGTTATCTTTTAATGACAACGTGTCTTCTCCTAAAGGAATACGCAATGTTTGGAAATGTAAGTTCAGTTGTTCTGAATCAAAGTCATCTTTTTCTGGATAGTCTCGTTCCCATTTCACTTCTTTAATATTTGGGCCCTCAATTTCTAAAGCAGGTTGATTTCCTCCTACAACATATGGCCAATGATTGCGCCATTCTAATCGTTGGATAGCAGTTTCTCTACCAAGTGGACAGAAACCACGAGGATCTAATAAAGGTTGCCCATCTTTCGGCAATGGTCTACCAGTTAAATGAACTAAGAACCATTCATTTGTATGCGTTTGAACTATAGATGCATGTCCAGCCTTTTGAAGCGGATTTCTTGGATAAGGAAATGATGTAATTAAAGGATTATCTGGATGTACTTCATACGGGCCTGTGATTTCTTTAGAGCGGGCAATTGTTGCTTGATGCTCGTATCTTGTCCCGCCTTCTGCTGTTAATAAATAATAATATTCGCCGACTTTATAAATATGTGGAGCTTCCACAAGACCCATATCCGTACCTTTAAATATAATCTTTTGCGGACCAACTAATTTCTGTTGCACCGGATCATACTCCTGCAATACAATACCGTAAAAATTATGGTTACCAACACGATGGTCCCAATACATATTTACGAGATATTTTTTGCCGTCATCATCGTGAAAAAGTGACGGATCAAAACCACTGCTATTTAAATATATTGGGTCTGACCATTCACCATCAATGGTGTCACAAGTCACAAGGTAATTATGACCGTCTTTCCATTGACCTTCCGTTACCTTTATATCCGAATATATTAACCAAAATTTTCCATCCGCATATGACAATGCCGGAGCCCACACTCCACCTGAATCTGGATTGCCTTTCATATTAAGTTGATTTAAGCGGTTTAAAGGTCTACTAACAAGGCGCCAATTCTTTAAATCTTTTGAATGATAAATGCCTCCCCCAGGAAACCATTCAAACGTCGAAACAGCAATATAGTAATCATCTCCTACCCGACAAATACATGGGTCGGGATTGAAACCTGTTAAAATAGGATTCTTAATTCGTACCAAAATATTCACCTCAACATATTTTAATAATTTTTATATTCCATTAACTCATCACCATATATTTTTTATAAAATACTATTTTTTAGAATATGACATGACTAAGGTTTGGTTCATATACTCTTTTGCACAGTCGTTTAATGTTTCATACCGTCCTCATCCACATCCGGCTAACATCTCAGTACTTATTGCAGGTCCTTGTTCACTGGCTTGTTTACTGGTAAGTTTAATAATTTTATTTCACTTTTCATCCCTACCAATATTAAATATATCACTCAGTTGGACCTAAAAGTTAACCGTTCAGCTAAACAAATAAAAGAAGAAATTGATGTAAATATATTATTAGAAGGCAGTTAAAATATACTGATTAATAATTGCTCTTAACTCTTCTACGCGTCCAGATTCATTTTTTATTTCAGGTAAGTCTAAAGCATATTGTTCAAGTGTTTTTAAGTTTGCTCGTCCTTCCATAATCTCTTTTCCGATTCCCTCTGTATAACTTCTATACCGATCTTCAATAAAATGATCCAATACCTTATCTTCTATTAATTGATGAGCCACTTTTAAACCGACCGCAAAGCTATCCATGCCGGCAATATGTGCTTTAAATAAGTCATCTAATTCAAAAGAGCCTCTGCGAACTTTTGCATCAAAGTTTAGACCACCTTTTCCTAAGCCACCATTTTTAATAATCTCGTACATTGCTAAAGTTGTAGAATATAAATTAGTAGGAAATTCATCCGTATCCCATCCTAATAATGGATCTCCTTGGTTTGCATCAACAGACCCTAACATGCCGTTAATACGTGCAACACGTAATTCATGTTCAAATGTATGGCTTGCCAATGTTGCATGGTTTGCTTCTATATTGAATTTAAAATGTTCTTGTAAATCATATTTTTGTAAGAAAGCTAACCCAGTCGCAACATCAAAATCATATTGATGATTTGTTGGCTCTTTCGGTTTCGGCTCAATTAAAAATTGTCCGTCATAACCAATTTCCTTTGCATAATCTACAGCCATGTGGAAAAATCTTGCCAAGTTATCTTGTTCTAAACCCATATCTGTATTTAACAATGATTCGTAGCCTTCACGGCCACCCCAGAACACATAGTTTTCTGCTCCTAGTCGTTTGGCGATTTCTAATCCTTTTTTTACTTTTCCAGCAGCGTAGGCAAATACATTTGCATTACAAGAAGTAGCCGCTCCATGGACAAATCTTGGATTTGAAAACATATTTGCCGTATTCCATAAAAGTTTCGTTTTACTTGTTTTCATATACTCTTCAATCATCGATACAATGATATCTAAATTTTTATTTGTTTCTCTTAATGTATCCCCCTCTGGCGCTATATCGACATCATGGAAACAGAAGAATGGTACATTTAATTTTTCAAAAAATTCAAATGTTGCTTCAACTCTTGCTTTAGCCAAATCCATTCCTTTCAAATGACTCCAAGGTCGAATCATATTCTCGTGACCAAATGGATCGACACCTTCATATGTAAATGTATGTCAATATGCAACACTGAATCTTAACCATTCTTCCATTGTTTTACTACCAATTACCTCAGTAGGATTGTAAAATTTGAACGCAAGCGGATTTTTGGATTTAGGACCTTCAAAATCTACTTTGGAAACGCTTTCGAAAAAGGCCATTATATATTACCTCCTACATTAATAATATTGACTCTGCAGAACACATTACACTTTGAATTATACTAACTGAAACTAAGTTTGTCTACTAAACAAATTAAGTTTTTTTCGAATTTTCATTAACATGCAAATCATTCAAAAATGGAACTTTTATGTGATTTTTCTTTCTTAAACCTATTATGATTTTATTGGATAGGCTAAGTTTGTTTGATTAGTAAACTATGTTATAATAAGTTCGAATATTTTTTTTTTTTAATATAGAAGTAAAATATTGAGTCTATTTTAACGGTATTGATACGGTTATTTTTTAGAGCTGGAGGGGATTTACTTGTCAATTCAAACCGGTAATCATCAGCTGGTTAAAAAAATTAATAAAAATTTAGTGTTAGATATGATTATTCACTACGCACCTATATCTAGAGCAGATATTTCGCAAAAATCAGGTTTAAATAAAGGGACTGTCTCTTCTCTTGTAACTGAACTTATGGATGAACAATTGATATTGGAATCAGGACCTGGAAAATCTAGTGGAGGAAGACGCCCTGTTATGCTTTTATTTAATGAACGTGCTGGCTTTTCTATAGGGATTGATTTAGGTGTAAATTATATTCTCGGAGTTTTAACAGATTTAAAAGGGAAAAATCTTGTTGAGATTAATCGAAAATTAAACGTTCGGACTTATGATGAAGTTCTTACCTTTCTAAAGTCCATTATTCAAGAACTAATGCAAGCAGCACCAAAAAGTCCATATGGGATTGTTGGAATTGGAATAGGTGTACCAGGTCTCGTTGATCATGACGGGCGAATATTGACTGCTCCTAATTTCGGATGGAAGAATCAATATTTAAAACGTGATATTGAGAATGAATTTAATATTCCTGTAATAATCGAAAACGAAGCAAGTGCAGGAGCTTATGGTGAAAAATTGTATGGTGCAGGAAATGACTCAAATCACATGCTCTATGTTAGCGCAGGTATTGGAATTGGCGTAGGAATTATCATTAATGGTGAATTGTACTCAGGTAAAGAAGGGTTTTCTGGTGAGTTTGGTCATACGATCATCCAAGTAAATGGTAAAGACTGCCCATGTGGGAGCAGCGGGTGTTGGGAACTCTATGCATCTGAAAAAGCATTGTTAGATGAGGCAAAGCGGCTATCACTTCCAAATGTTACTGAGGAAACCTTGTCTATTGAACTATTAGACAAATTAGCAAAACAAGGAAATGAAGATATTATCAATTTATTTAATACAATAGGTACATATCTAGCAGTTGGTATAAATAATATTATTCATACATTTAATCCTGACAAAATTATTATTGGTAATCGACTTGTCATCGCAAAAGATTGGCTTAAAAAACCTATTGAGAAATTTATAAACAAAAATACAATGAAATATCATCAAGACCAACTTGATATTAGTTTTTCTAAATTGACAACCTATTCATCAGCTTTAGGAGTATCTGCTCTTTCTATTGAATCGTTTTTAAAAAGTTCTTTAAATTAAAGTAAGAGGTTGTTCTAAAGCTCACCTTCTGCATTGGAACAACCTCTTTATAATTCTCTTAATTGATTTGCTTTCTCTTTTCCGTATCAATCGTGTGAACCCCTAACACATCCAGAATAAATATAAAAATTGGAATACCTAAGATTAAACCCCAGACTCCAAAAAAGTGCTCACCAGCAATTAATACGATAAAGGTATAAAAAACAGGTAAATTCGTTTTCGACGACATAAATTTAGGATTTAATACATAAGCTTCAACCGCATGTACAACCGCAATCATAATTAAAACATAAATTACTTTCATAATGCCTCCAATACTGAAGGCAATCAAACAAAGTGGAACGAGTGAAATGATTACACCGGCCACTGGAATTAATCCAAGGAAAAACACCATGATCGATAATCCAAATAAGTGTGGAAAACCCATTAACCATAGGAAGAATGTTGTAATAATCATATTAACAGTAGCAATCATAAATTGAACTTCAATCACTTTTCCAAAGGTACCAGCAAACTTTTCCCCAAAAAATTCAAGTTCCACATAAATAGAGCGCATTCTACTAAATTTAAAACGCGATGTAAATTCAATTATTCTTTCTTTTTCTAACAAAAAGAATAAACTTAATATTAAGGCTAAAAATAACTGAATACTAAATGTACTAATATTATTAACGGTTTCGACTGCAAACGTGACACCAAACTCCAAATATTCAGTGATTTCAAAATCCTCAATCAATTTTAATATATAATTCACGATCTCATTATCTGTTATAATTGGCTTGGAGTAAAAATCGATTAATTGCTTCAAGAGTTGAGTAATTTCATTTACGAGAACCGGTAAGTAACGAACAGCTCCATAAACTAATAATGATACCGCTGCAGTAAATAGAAAAAGGACCGTTATTTTCCGATTAATTGGGATTCTTTTAGAGATTACTTTTTCTAAACCATTGATTAAAAATGAGAAAATAAAGGTTAGAAGGATAATGTTAATAACACTACGAAGAAGATATAGGATAAAAATGATTATGGCAAAAATGACTACTCGTTTTAGGCTCGTATTTTTAAAAAATTTTACTACATCATCCACTATTTTCAACTTCCCATCTATATCTTTTTTATTATTGTATATGCTTGTTATCAAAAAAAATTTCATTTTATCGCATTATTTCACAAAAAAATCTAGATTAATTTTATCATAACCTCATTTTGGCACATTTACCACAATTTTTAATATGATATTTACGAATTAAATTGGCTATTTTTCAAATAAAGATTAGGTTGCTAAAAATGATTTTTACACGTAATATAAATATTGGGTTTATTAGAATACATTCCATCACCCGAAAACATTAAAGGAATGACTAGAGATGAAAACTACAATTTATAATCAATTAGTAAAAATCATAAATGAAGAAAATATAGCGATTGATGAACATATTAAAAATCATACGTATACAAAATTAGGTGGAAAAGCTGATTTTTTTGTCACTCCTACTAATTATGAAGAAGTGCAAAATGTAGTAAAGTTTTGTTTAACAGAAAAAGTACCATTTACTTTAATCGGTAATGGATCAAACTTAATTGTACGTGATGGCGGAATTCGAGGCATTGTACTCTCACTTAAGAACTTTAATAAAATTACTGTGTCGGGTACAAGAATTACCGCCCAAAGTGGTGCTGCAATTATTGATACGTCGAGAAAAGCATTAGATGCAAAACTTACAGGTCTTGAATTTGCCTGTGGAATTCCAGGTACCGTAGGTGGCGCTATTTATATGAACGCTGGTGCTTATGGTGGTGAAATTAAAGACTGTCTTGAATCAGTTTTAGTTATTGATAAAAATGGTGAAATGATTACAAGAAAAGCACAAGATTTAGACTTATCTTATCGATACAGTAATATACAAGAAAACGGAGATATTGTTCTAGAAGCAACATTCCAATTACAACACGGAAATTACGATGAAATTAAGGCAGTAATGGATGATTTAACTTATAGAAGAGAATCAAAACAACCGTTAGAATATCCTTCTTGTGGAAGTGTCTTTAAACGTCCGCCTGGTTATTTTGCTGGGAAGCTCATTCAAGACAGTAATTTGCAAGGAACTCGAATTGGTGGTGCTGAAGTTTCTAAAAAACACGCTGGCTTTATTGTCAATGTTGATAACGCAACGGCTTCGGATTATATCTCTTTAATTAGACACGTCCAAAAAACGGTCAAAGAAAAATTCGGTGTGTCTTTAGAACGGGAAGTTCGGATCATTGGAGAAGATTTAAATGATAAAAATGAATTTAAACAAAACAAGGAATAGGTCATGGCCTATTCCTTTCAGCTTGTAGACAAAGTCCCTAACTAGTGGCCAAATCTACAGGCTTTTTTTGTATAATAGGGATAGAATTCTTGGTTAACGGGGGAAATTTAGGATGTTATCGAAGCGTACAGACAATAA
>NZ_JAOUSE010000008.1:0-78410 GCF_025660415.1 Pallidibacillus thermolactis | reverse complement strand
AGGTATACTACTAGACATAGGTAGGGTCATCCTTTCTCAATTTGTTTGGTCGCAAATCTGAGAATACCCTACCTATTTTTATTTATCTAGAAATTTGCTTACACAAAATTTTATACATCATCATTAATTCAATTTACTATTAAATGATCTTAACTAAATGATCTTAACTCTTGTTTCTTTTTTTTATTGCAGTTTGATAAACATTTAAAACCTTTTGTGTAGCTCTTTGGATTGACCAATGTTTTAAAGCCCATTTTTGAGCACGTTGACCGAGATTAAGTCGAACATTTTCATGGTTGAATAAATAATTTATATGGTTTACTAATGATGCCACATCACCTGGTGGAAATAGTAAGCCGGTTAAGCGATCCTGAATCATTTCAGGTATTCCCCCAACATTACTAGCAATAATCGCTTTTCCTGCAATTTGTGCTTCAATAATTGATAATGGTTGATTGTCCATAAGCGTTGGTAGGATAAATAAATCAGATATGGATAATAAATAAGGTATATCATCTCTTTTACCCAAAAATATCAAATGATTCTGTAAACCAAGCTTTTCGACTAGGTTTTGAAATTCATTGCGTTTTGGTCCATCTCCAACAATCCAACAAACCCAGTCCCTTCTTATTTTTTTTAATTGGTGCAAAGCATTGATCAGATGATGTACTCCTTTAGATTCAACCAATCTACCAGTATAAATGATAATTTTTTTATTGGCAGGAGGGATGATATTCGACTGGTCTAACATTTTTTGTAGGAAACTCTCAATGTCATAACCATAATGCAAAACTTGTAACTGATGAGGAGGAACATGATAAGCATTTATTAATAGATTTTTCAACCATTTGTTTGCTACAATTGTCAATTCTGGTGCAGTTGCTGCCGTAGTTTCCAATTGCTCAAAATAAGTTTTTCCATCCCATGAAACAAACTTATCTGGCTCTTTCACATTATAGTGCGCCTCTTTAATTTCCTCGGCAACACTCCCGTGAAGGGTTGCAACTAATGCTGTATCATTAGAACGAATTCGGTTAAAAGCAATAGTAGAAAAAACATCTTGTGTGTGAATTAAATCATAATCTTTGAAATCAATTAAAGATCTTGCTCCAAGTTCATAAAAAAATTGAAGTTTTTGGTAATAGTGGACAACCCAGTCAACAACAGTCGTTGGGAAATTTTGTTCTATGACATTAGAAAATTGTTTCTTATCTATTCTTTTATTCTTATTTATTAAGTGAACAAATTCATGATCTTTTCCGTATGCGAATAGATCTACATTATGTCCGAGTAATTCCAAGTTTTCTTTTAATTGTTTCATATAATTCCAAACACCACCAACATGTGGGGATACCCAAAATGTAGCGATTAAAATATTCATTATAAACGACTCCTTATAACTCATTAATTGTCTCTTTTATATTCATATTCAAATTAAAGCCAAGGTGATCTTATTTTTTAGAAATAACAAGGTTTGGCTCTCTATAATGAAATGACTCATTGTAACCTCTATTGTTAAACAAAGAACAGATTTATTGTGTCCTAATTTTAAATTTTCTAGCATAATAGCCCGCAATGAATATTGAATAAATGCATATTGTGTTAAGGAATATATAAAAGAGTTCACTCATAAGGAAGTGGATATGTAATGAGTAAATTACAAAGATTAGAAGAAGTCATTAGAATACGGTTGCCACATTACCATGAGGACTTTCCAATCATCCTGTTCTGGAGTCAAAAAAGTGGTTGTACATCGCTATTAAAATGGTTCTATGATCAGATTGGTATTTTAGAAGAAGTACTTCAATATAACCCTTGGGTTCATTATTATGATAGTCAAGTCTTTAAAAGAAGACCGGGGTATAAAGATGATATTATTAACAACATACTTTTAGCCAAAAAGGACATATATAAACTTGTCCGAGATCCGTATAGAAGAGCTGTTAGCCAATTTTTAATATTAGCTACTGCAAAAGGTTCCTCTCATTGGGAAAATGAGTGGAAGAAGGTTAGGAAATTTTTTTATAATAATTCGATGTCCGAGCGCGGAATCACTTTTAAACAGTTCTTACAATATATTAGGGATGCAAAAGACTATGATAATCATTTTGCACCCCAATATGTTCCAGGAGAAGAGGAATTTGTACGTAATTATATTTATTTAGAGAATTTCAATAAACAAATGAAAAAGATTGAAAAAAAGTATCATCTTAAAAAATCGAATCTATTAGAACTAACAACATCTTCCCATCATTTTTCTTCGAATATGGTACTGGAAGGGGATTTTGCGAATATAGAAATTTCCGAATATACATTTAGTAATGAACGTAAGTTTCCAAAATATACGAGTTTCTATGATGAAGAAGCAATTCAACTAGTGAATACTGTTTTTGCGAAAGATTTTGAAATCTATGGTTACCGAAAATTGAACAAACCTTTTATGTGAAATGGTTCCGCAACTTACTAATTTATGTTCGTTTAATTTAACACCTCAGCTTTTCTAAACTTTTATGCCTAATTGTAAAAGCATATTTTTAAAATTTTGACTATAAAGCTTTGGATTAAAATGCTTTTGAACATATAATTGTCCTTTACTTCGAATATGTTCTCGTAAGGTGTGATTTGTCAGTAATTCTAATGCTTGTTGAACGGCATGATTGATATTGCCTAATTGATAATATTTTCCAGTTTGATTGTGAATAATCGAGCTTCGAACACCATCAGAGTCTGTTGTCAATACGGGGCATTTGCAGCTTAATGCTTCAAGTAAAGAATAGGGAGAACCTTCAACCTTTGATGTTGAGCAAAGAAAGCCACCCGAATCACCTATTTTTGAGAAAAACTCAGCCATTTGTGAATTTGGAATATTTTCGTGTCGAGTTAAATTTTTACGAATATTTAGTTGATCGATTAATGATTCAAATCGTTTTCGATCATTTGGATCTCCTATCGTAGGGTCTTCAAATATATATAGTTCCAAATTTGGATTATATTCATGAATTAAACGAGCACCAATATGAAGAAATTCACTCCAGTTTTTATTCTCTTCAATTCTACCTATCCAAGCTATAATTGGATTTGGATGGATATTTGTTTGAATATAAGAAAATTTACTTGTGTCAAAGCAATTGTTAAAACGAAATTTTGGTATATCTGGATAAAATTCCTCTAGTAATTGATCGATGTGGGGTGTTTTCGGATTAAGAAACCCATTTGCGTATTGTTTGACAAGGGGACGGACATTTTTAAGTGTTCGACGTGCTACTTCCTTCGGTCCATATCCTTGGATTTCCATAATAATTTTTCCTTTATATCCAAGTTTTCTCAGCCTAGGAAGAGCTTGAAAATCTGATATAACAATAATTACCTCGTAATTACCTGCATCCAGTATTTTTTTAATCTCATCATCTTTATTCGTAATAAATATCGGCCCATCATGTTTATTGATCAGATCTCTTCTTTTTTCATAATAAAGGAAATGGGAATGAATGTTTATGGCTTTTAATGCGGTACTACGTTGACGATTTAAGGTTTCTACTCCTCCGCTAGGGATGTAATATACAAAAAGAATATTCATGATTGCCTCCTCAAGTTATAGTGGACATATAAGTAAAGCTGGAATCTATAAATACGATATGCGAATGGGCTGGAAATGTTTATTTTAATGAGTTAAAAATGTCTAAATCAAGAAGGCTGAGATTGTTTTGAAAGGAAGTGATGTTTTGCAGCAAGAAACTCCTCCGTTAGTTAGTATTTTGATTCCTTTTTATAATTGCGCTTATATTCAAAAGGCAATCGAAAGTGCATTAAGCCAAACATATTCCAACATTGAAGTCATTGTCATAAATGATGGTTCAACTAAATACCAAGAATTGATTACACCTTATTTGTCAAAAATTATATATTTAAAACAGGAAAATAAAGGTGTAGGTGCTGCAATAAATTTGGGAATTAAACATGCGAAAGGTGACTATTTAGTTTGGCTCAGTTCTGATGATTTCATTCATCAGGATAAAGTAAAAATTCAAGTTGAATTTATGCAGGAAAATAATGTCCTTTTTAGTTTCACAAATTTTAATACTGTTGATCATAATAATAAAGTAATTAAGTATAATGCAGGTATGCAATTTAAAAATGAACTAGAAATTTTAAAAATTCTTACTTACGGTAATCCAATCAATGGCTGTACCGTGATGATGTCGAAAAAACTAATTGATTCAGTGGGATATTTTAATGAAGAATTACGATATGTTCAAGATTATGAATATTGGCTTAGAGTAGCATTAAAAGAGCCAATAAAGTATTTACCAATGACTTTGACAAGTTATCGAATACACGAAAATATGGGAACACTAAAACATAAAGATATTGTTCAAGAAGAGTATCTTAATGTACAAAAAAAATATAAACCATTACTTTTAAAAGTAATTGAGCAAAGGAGAGGAACATGACTCTCCTTTTTTTATTCCAACCAAAATCCAATTAGTAAATAAGTAGCTTAAGAATAAAAATATTGATGTTTTTTTATGTTGGTAAACATTGGATAAGCGAACAAATATTACAAACATAAAAGCCATTCTATAGAAAAAACTAATATCAACAAATATTGTTAAATCTAAACGTAGAGAGGGAACAAAATGAAAAAGTATTGGATATACATAATAGGTGTTTGCTTTATCATTATTCAATTATCTGGATGTAGTACGGTAAATCGTAATGAAAATTCCTTGTTGTCACAGACAGACCCTGAGCCAATTGCGGTTAAGGATGAGGATATCGAGAAAGTAAAAAAAATAAAAGACACCGTTTTATCTTTTGATGAAATTTATGAAACAGCGGTTGTCCTAGGGAAAGAAGACTGCTTAGTTGCAATAAAAGTCCATCATCTTAAACGATTTCGCATGAAAGCGATAGAGAAAAAATTAAAGAAAAAATTAAAGGAGCAATTCCCGAAGGATAAATTTACTGTTTCTAGTGATTATAAGATATTTTTGGAATCTGTTCGCCTAAAAAATAGAGTAGAACAGGAAAATTGGTCTGAAGAGCAAAAAGAAAAAAGATTACAAGAAATCATAAAATTAAGTCAAGAACAGACATAAAAGGAGGGTAATAAATGGGCAAAGAACAAAAATCACCTGAACAAAAGGAATATGACCAATTACAAAAGAAGCATGAAAAGAAACGACCAATTTTACGCAATTGTATTGTTGCATTCTTTGTGGGTGGAACCATTTGTTTAATTGGACAGGCAATTTCCTTTTTTTACATCTATTTTTTTAATTTTACTGAACAAACGGCTGGTAACCCAACAGTTGCGACGATGATTTTTATTGCGATGTTATTAACCGGGTTTGGCGTGTACGACCGTATAGGTCAATTTGCGGGAGCGGGCAGTGCTGTACCAATTACAGGTTTTGGTAATGCTGTTATTTCATCAGCGATTGAACATCGGACAGAAGGATTTGTATTAGGTGTAGGGGGAAATATGTTTAAACTTGCCGGTTCTGTTATTTTGTTTGGAGTATTTTCAGCTTTTGTCGTTGCGATTATTAAAACCATCATTATTCAATGGTTTTTAGGAGGATTTTGACATGTTAAAAGGGGAACAAAGTTGGATATTTAATCGAAGACCTGTTATCTTGGCAACCGGTGTTACAGGGGGGCCGTTTGAAGGGAATGGTAAACTAGCCGAAGATTTTGATTTATTACATGAAGACTTATGGATGGGAGAAGAATCTTATGAAAAGGCCCACCGTTTACTTATTGATGAGGCCATTGAAATTGCATTAAATAAGTCACAGCTTACAAAGGAAAATATTGATTTCATCATTGCTGGGGATTTAATAAACCAAATTACACCAACGACATTTGCTGCACGGTCACTTAGTATACCGTATTTTGGTATAAGTGGTGCTTGTTCAACCTCAATGGAAGGGCTTGCGCTAGCTTCATTTATAATTAATCATCAAGGGGCAAAACATGTCCTGACCGGTTCAGCCAGTCATAATGCGGCGGCTGAAAGACAATTTCGTTATCCGACTGAATATGGAGGACAAAAACCACCAACTGCTCAATGGACGGCAACTGCCGCTGGTTACGCCATTGTTGCTGAACAAAATGAGCAAAACCAAAATGAGCCGAAAGTGACAATGGCTACGATTGGGAAAGTAGTGGATATGGGAATGACAGATCCGTTCAATATGGGAGGTGCTATGGCACCAGCTGCTGTTGATACGATTTTAGCGCATTTTAAAGATACGGGACGGACACATGAAGATTATGATTTGATTGTCACAGGTGATTTGGCAAAAGTTGGAAGAGCAACGGCTCTTGATTTGATTCATTCAAAAGGGATCGATTTACCGACGGAGAAATTTCAAGATTGCGGTTTGATGGTCTATAAAGAAGATCAACCTGTCTTAGCAGGAGGTAGTGGATCAGGTTTGTCTGCCGCTGTTTTATATGGGCACTTGCTGAAACAGATGAAATATGGAACTTATAAACGAATTTTGTGTGTGGCGACAGGATCATTACACTCCCCATTATCTATTCAACAAGGTGAAACGATTCCGTGTATTGCCCATGCAGTTGCGATTGAAATGGATTAACAAATCGTACATATTAAGGGAGGAATACAGATGTTAGCGATGTTTTTTTGGGCATTTGTCATAGGTGGACTTATCTGTGTGATCGGTCAGTTATTATTTGATGTGTTCAAAATGAACCCTGGGCAGGCATTAAGCATTTTGGTCGTATGTGGAGCAATATTAGATGGTATAGGATTGTATGAACCGTTATTAGATTTTGCAGGGGCAGGAGCATCGGTACCGATTACAAGTTTTGGTAATGCTCTCGTTCATGGCGCCATGCAAGAAGCTGAAAAGCATGGACTTATAGGCGTTATTACTGGGATGTTTGAAGTTACCAGTGCCGGTATTTCGGCCGCCATTATTTTTGCATTTATAGGCGCATTAATCTTTAAGGCAAAAGGATAAAAGGGAGCAATCGTTAGGAAAGAATAAATGAAAGGACTTGCGTTAAGCAAGTCCTTTTTAGTTAAAAAGATTAATTATTTTAAATGCGCCTATACATTTTATCGTCTATTTACATATTCTAGGATTGTAAGAACAATAAGTGAGGTGAAAAATATGGGCTGGGGCTTTGGAAGCTGCGGTTGTAGCTATGGTGGCTATAGTGGCTATGGTGGCTATGGCTACGGTGGCTATGGCTATGGCGGCGGTAGTACATTCGTGTTAATCGTCGTATTATTTATTCTGTTAATCATTGTCGGTGCAAGTTTCTATAATTAAAATCATGAGGAGGGCAGGTATAAACCTGTCCTTTTCCTTTATATACATATAAACTTATGAACCCTAAAGCAATTTCTGCATAGTATAAAGTAGTTTCAAAAAGGAGGCGTAATAGATCGAATGGATCCAAATTTCTTTAAAGGATTAGAAAAAAAAACGGGCGTTAACATGAATGACATTTTTCAGTTAGCCAATTCTTTACAGTATGCAAATTTACAGGATGAAAAAACAGTACGTGAGGTTGTCCAACAAGTGGCGCGTATTGCTGGAAGAAATGTGCCTAAAGAATTAGAAGACAAAATTGTAGATACCATTATTCATGATGGTAAAAAATTAGATTTTAATACAATTGCCAACATGATGAATAAGAAAAAATAACGAACGAACACATTAAACTGGAGGGTAAGAACAGGTTCTTCAGAAAATCTGATATTGTGGAACATGAAAGGGACGTTGGCGTACGTACATCCAGTGACAAAGCCGTAACCGTTTCGGGGTCTTCGACTTTGTGTGGATGGTGCTTACTACTTTTGGCACAAAAGCTTTTGCTGTTCCCATGCCACGCCAACTTCCCTCAAATGACTTATTGGCTTGCCCTTTTTGTAAAAACGTTTGTAACTATTCTGATTTTTTTGATAATATGAACAGGGAGGGGGATTAATGTTTTCAATTTTTCCTATTGATCATTCCGTATACCAAAAACAAATAGATAAAGTTATTCAAAATAAAAATAAAAGGGTTACGAAGATACATAAAATAATGAAACTAAACCATCTAGTTCAATATGAGCATTATCTAAAAAAGAGTCAATTAAAGGGGAGAAAAGTTGATATTAGAGTTTGAAGGTGTTGTTTGAAAAAGTAAAAGCAACCGGTTATTACCGATTGCGAGTTTAATACTTAAAGTTATTTTTCCCCGAGTAAGAATGTTTCGTAAACGTTCCAAACACCATTATCTAATTGATAAACCAGATGAAAACGATCAATTTCTTCTGTGAAATCTAATTTTAAAAGTCGAAGTTGACTATAGACATCGGTGTGTTCTCCATCTGAAAGCTCTTGTCCTAAAGTAATGTGGGGTACAAAAGCATATTCCGGTGGATTTCCGTAGGCAAGTGAATTAATATCGCCATATAATTTTTCTAGTTCTGAAGATGGTTCTATTTTTAAATATACAACATTATTTACAGGATGAAATGTACTGATCTTTTTCGTTGTAATTGAAAATGGTTGATGATTACGAGCAATTTCTTCTAAATGGTTCGAGATTTCGGCAATTTCGTTATCAGATGATTCAAATTTTGCTTTTAATGTGATATGTGGTGGGATTAAAGCATAATAAGGATCATATCTTTTTCGATAGGAATTAGCAAAGTCTTGTAATTTTTTTGATGGATAGATCACAACGCCAACTTTCATGAAAAAACCTCCTTTATGAATTTTGACTGAAAAACTGTGACTTATAGCGGGAACAACTTTTTGAAAGCCCTTTTTAGGTCTTTTTGCCAATACTTCCATGTATGATTTCCTTCAATTTCATCATAAAAATATGTGGCCATTGTTCCTTTTAATCGTTCATGTAATTTTCTATTCGAAGTTAAAAAATCAGCAATTTTTCCATCGGTCATTTTGACTTCTGTTTCTTGTTTCCCAATCACATGGTAAATATTGAGTAATTCCCATTCGGAAAATTGTTGAACGTTTTGCAAAACTATATCATCTACAAGTGGGGAATGCAAAATCGCTTTACCAAATATTTTTGGGCTATAAAGTGCACCCATTAATGAAGCAGTACCTGCAAGAGAATCTCCTGCTAGCGCTCGAGAAAATGCATTTTTTTGTACTGGAAAAGTTTTCTCGACAAATGGTAGAAATTCGTTTGTTAGAAATAGAAGATATTGCTTATGTTTAGATCCATCAGGATGATATTTCTTTCTTCTGTCTGTTACGGATTGATAAGGAATGCCGAAAAATAGGAATGGCTCAATTTCTAAGTTGTAATTCAATTCATCTAATGTTCTGGCAATTCTTCCTAATTGGAAATAATCTTTACCATCTTGTGCAATGCAGATTGGGTATTCATGAAATGGTGTATACTCGGGAGGAAAATAGACAAGTATATTTAGCTCTTCTTGAAGCTGTTGACTATATAACTTGAATTCATCAACTTTTCCTTTGTTCATTCGATGGCCCCCCGCATTTTGTAAACATATACAATATTTATCTTAACATATTGAATAAAAAAATAGGGAGCAGAAAGCTTGGTTTTGGAAAAAATTCGAAATATTTTCACATAACATATAATAAAAAGGATTTATTAAGCTGATGTCGTATAGATTTTCTTTATTGGTTGTGCAGCTAATATTTGTTCAATATTAAACGATCGATATTGTTTTTTTGTATGACAGTAGGCGAGTAACTTTTTCTGATTTAATTTTTTTATTGTAATACAACGTTGAGTGATCGTTCCTGTTTTTGATTCATAGATAATTTCAATCGGTTTTTGCTCGACGGCGCTCTTTACCAATAATGACCTCATAAAAAAACCTCCTAAAATCGAACGTATATTCCTATTTACATTATACACGAACATATATTCTATAATCAATCGTATGGAATACGATTTAAATAATAAATATATTAGTCATTCAAATGAATATTACTGTTATTTTTTACCAAACATTGTTAAAATCGAATAATCTAGTGAAATAAAACACAATATGTAATTGAAATGGAAGAGGAAAGAGGGAACTTAAATGAGTCAGTTAAAACCGGGTACAGTTGCTAACCTTAAGGTAGCACGGGAAGTCGATTTTGGATATTTTTTAACGAATGGAACAGAGGAAGTTTTATTACATAAAAGTGAACAAAAGGGTAAATTGCAACTAGAAGAAGATGTACGTGTGTTCTTGTATCTGGAAAAGTTAGGGCGGTTAGCTGCAACAATGGCAATACCTGTTGTGCAAATAGGGACATATGGTTGGTGTAAAGTAGTAGAAGTTAAGGAAAGTTTAGGTGTTTTTGTAAACATTGGCATTAGTAAAGATATTTTAATCTATAAAGATGACTTACCAAAATTAAGGGAAGTTTGGCCAGTTGTTGGTGGTCGTCTTTATATTACATTAAAAACAGATAAAAATGGCCGTCTCCTCGGTAAATTAGCAACAGAAACGGTTATGGAAAAACAATTTAAAAAAGCAGACCGAAGTGTTTTTAATCAAAATGTGCGAGGGTATGTGTATCGGACGTTGTACTCAGGATCATTTATTATAACAGAAGAAGGTTATCGAGGGTTTATACATCATAGTCAACGGAAAACAGAACCACATTTAGGTGATGAAGTTTCAGGAAGAGTAATTGATGTTAAAGAGGATGGTACAATTAACGTCTCTTTATTAAAGAGAGGGTATGAATCGATCGCTGAAGATGCAGAAAAGATCTTTATGTATTTACAAGAACGGGGTGGCCGCATGCCATATACAGATAAAAGTCAACCAGAAGATATTGAAAAAAGATTTGCAATGAGTAAGGGGGCGTTTAAAAGAGCATTAGGTAGACTTATGAAAGAAGGGAAAATTGATCAAGAAGACGGTTGGACGCATATTAAAAAACAATCGTGAAAAAGATTTGAAATATCAAATGCGTGCACAAGTGTTTAAACCAAATTCAGAACTATGCTTTTAACTGGCTAAACGTCTTATTTGCTCTTTACATATTTTATGGGCTGCTTTGAAAGGCAGCCCATTTATTATTGCCATTTTATTTTTCAAATGCTTCTGTTAAAATTGGTACGACTTGTTTTTTACGAGAAACAACACCTTCAAGTAGTGCAGTATTGTTCTCTAATTTTACATCATAAGCTTTCTCAACAATTGCAGCTTGACTTCCTAGAGCAAGTCCAACTGAATGACTATTTAATATATCTGTAATAACAAACAAGAATAAGTCTAAGCCTTTTTCATCAATGGAACTCTGAATTGCCGCTTCAATTTCCGGTTGTCGAGCCAGCACATCTTGCGGATCTACTGTATTCACTTGGGCAATCATGACTTTATGTCCAGCAATATCATACGGCTTTGCATCCATTGTAATTAATTCTTCTGCTGTTTTAGAGGAAATGTCAGCACCGGCTTTTAACATGGCCATACCATATGTTTCAATATCAACATTTGCAATTTCTGCCAATTCTTTTGCAGCTTGTACATCTTCTTCCGTACAAGTAGGCGATTTGAATAATAGAGAATCTGATATGATTGCTGACAACATTAGACCAGCTATTTCTTTTTTTATTTCAACATTGTTTTCTTTGTACAATTTGTTTAAAATGGTTGCGGTACACCCAACTGGTTCTGCACGGTAATATAGAGGATCTGCTGTTTCGAAATTGGCAATACGGTGATGATCGATCACTTCAATTACTTTTGCTTTTTCGATATCATCGGCACTTTGTCCGCGTTCGTTATGATCTACAAGGATGACGGTGTTCGTTTCTTCGGTTACTTTTTGTACGAGACGTGGTGCATCAACGTTAAAATAATCTAATGCATATTGGGTTTCACTGTTTACTTCGCCAAGTCTGACAGCTTCGGCGTTCAAGCCTAATTCTCTTTTTAATTCAGCATAAGCAATTGCCGAACAAATTGTATCGGTATCTGGATTTTTATGCCCAAAGACAAGTACTTTATCCATTATGACTTCAACTCCACTTCGAATATTTTCTAAAATAGTACCTATATTATGGTACTCTAAACAACCGATTTTAACAATATTTTACAAAAAAATGCAAAAAAGTAAAAGAAGTGAGAAAAAATAGTTGATTTTTTTTACTTATTATATATAATGTGTTTTGTAAATATAATTAATTTTCAATAAATTAAATTCATTCCAATAAAATAAAAACAAATCTAAATCGACAAAAAATTACAATTTCCTTCAAAAAGCGGTAGACTTTTTTGCTTTACTGTGATATAAATAATTTAATAATTTTTCTATAATAATTTTTTGGAACATTTAAACAATTCCAGGAGGTATTCTTTATGGCAAACCAAAAAGCTTCAGTTTCACAGTATATTGCCATTGGGTTTATGTTGTTTGCTCTATTTTTTGGGGCTGGAAACTTAATCTTCCCGGCTCAATTAGGTCAACAAGCAGGGGCTGAATTTTGGCCAGCAATAATCGGATTTTTAGTAACAGGCGTTGGACTACCTTTACTTGGGGTAATTGCCATCGGTTATTCCGGTTCTAATAATTTACAGGAATTGTCAAGCCGCGTGCATCCAGTCTATGGTATATTTTTTACTAGTTTACTATATTTAACGATTGGACCATTTTTCGCGATTCCAAGGACGGCTACTGTACCATATGAAACAAGTATCGCACCATTATTAGGTGGAATGAATCCACAATTTGGCTTATTTTTATTTTCACTTGTATTCTTTGTTTTAACTTTATGGCTAGCATTGAATCCAAATAAGATTGTTGATCGGATTGGAAAAGTTTTATCACCAGCACTTGTTTTTTTATTACTTGTTCTTATCGTGTTAGCATTAATTAATCCGATTAGTTCATTTAGTGCACCTCAAGGCAGTTATGCAACAGGTGCATTTACAACTGGTTTTCTAGAAGGTTACAATACAATGGATGCTTTAGCATCATTAGTGTTTGCGATTATCGTGATTCAAGCGGTTAAGTCATTAGGAATAAAAAGTGAAAAGGGGATTCTTGTTGCCACATCAAAATCAGGAATAGTTGCTGCCATTCTTTTAGGGGTTGTATATGTTGGAATTGCCTTTATGGGGGGAATCAGTGTAAACGAATTTGGTTATTTTGAAAATGGTGGGCCCGTCTTAAGTAGTGTAACAGGCTATTATTTAGGAGCAATTGGAAATGCCTTTTTAGCAATCATTATGTTCTTAGCTTGTTTAACAACCAGTACTGGACTAATTGCTTCTTGTGCTGAGTATTTCAATAAATTATTACCTAAATTCAGCTATAAAACGTTAGTTGTATTTTTTACCTTAATTTCATTTATTATCGCGAACTTTGGTTTAACAAACATTATTACATTTTCTATACCAGTGCTCATGTTTTTATATCCATTAACTATTGTATTAATGTTACTAACGTTTATTTCTCCACTTTTTCAACATTCTAGAATTGTGTATGCAGGTACGATTGCTGTAACTTTCTTTTTCGCTATTATCGATGGATTAACGACACTATTTTCTTCCATCGGAGTGGATAACCCTGTATGGTTACAATCCACAATAAACTTTTTAACAGATGTTCTTCCACTGTATAGTGAAGGGTTAGGATGGTTCATACCTGCGTTAGTTGCGATTGCTATATTTTGGATTACTAGCAAAACGTTTGTTTCTGAAAAAAGTTCGATGACCAATGAAATCGTGAATAAATAATCATCGGTATCCTTTTTCCTCCATATGTTTGGAGGAATTTTTTTTATCAAATTACGTTTAATGTCATCGTCTTACGGCAAAAATGAAGGAAAAATCAGCAAGTGATAGACAGGTGAAAAAAGATGATGCATTTTACGTTTGTTAAATTTATATTTGTTGGTGTTATAAATACATGTATTGGTCTTTCCATTATGTTTATTTGTTTTGATCTTTTTGCTTGGAACTATTGGATGTCTACCCTAAGCGGTAATGGTGTTGGAGCTGTAATAAGCTTTATCTTAAACAAAAATTTTACTTTTCAAAGTAATGTACCTGTCGTTCGCGGATTTCTGCGATTTGTTATTGTATTATTCATTTGTTATGTCATTGCTTATAGAGTTGGCCTTGATTTAACAAATTATTGTTTGAATGATATGAACGTAGTTAAAGAATATAAAAGTGAAATTGCTATTATGGTTGGAAGTGTACTTTATTCGATATTAAATTATTTTTGTCAACGTTATATTGTATTTAAGAAAATAACAACGAAAGATATAGAAGGATAATGTTTTATTAAAGAAAACCCAAAAATATTTTATCTAAAAATAATATTTAATGTAAAGAAATATGATTGCGTTTACAAGGTGTTTTTCCTGTAACATGAGTTGGTTTCATGAAATATAATGACTAATGTTAATTGATGTGTAGAATACGATTCTTTAAATGATCGAGTTCTTAAAACATAAACAATCAGTAAATTTTTCCATATATTATTAAAATGAAGAGGATGGCTATGAAAAGAATTTGTAACCATTTCATTGTTTTATTTGTATTTGTTTTTTTCATTTTCGTAGGTTTGCAAATGAAGGATTTTTTCAATCATGAGTATGTAAGGGCAAATCAAGTGGAAAAAAAGCGTCATCATTCTAATTATTATTTAGAGTATTTATTCGATTTATCGCAAAGGAAAGATAAAGTAGTGATTGCAGTTATCGGTAGTAGTGTTACAAAAGGAAGCGGTGCATCCATTCTTGAAAATAACTGGCCGACACAATTGTTATATGCCCTTCACAGAGAAGGAATTCGAAATATAAAATTAATTAATTTAGGTTTTTCCAGATTTAAAGCCCAAGACTTATTAGCTAAGGGAGTCATCACTGAACTATCTAAACAACAGCCTGATCTTATTATATTTGAAACATCTGTCATCAATAATTATCGGCAAGCCACTACAATGGAACATACGATTAAATATATTGACATTTTACTAAATAAAATTACAAAGGAACTACCGGATGCAAAATTGATCGTTATATCGCCAAATCCTATTTTATCGATGAAAAAAAATAAAATTGGGTTCTATTATCAAGATTATCTTGAACAAAGTGAAAAGTATGTTCGTGAAAAAGGATATGATTATTTAAATATTTACGAAAGGATGAACGAATATATCGATAATGAAAACGGAAGTCTTACAGAGTATTTGGCTGATGAAATTCATCCAAACGATCGCGGATATAAACTGTGGTCGAAGTTGTTAATGGACTATATGAAAAATGGAAAAATAAGTGAAAATATATGGTAAAGGTACTTGAAGAATTCTTTTTTGATTCACTATTCCTTCCAAAACATTTTTGTATTAAACTATGTTTATATTATTTGGGAGGAAAAGAAAATGGTTGTAATTCGAGATGCCGTTTTGGAGGATTTACCTAACATATTAAATATATATAATTATGCCATTGTTCATTTAACAGCAACCTTTGATACGGAAGAAGAAACATTGGAAGATAGACAAAATTGGTTTGATAATCATAATGAGAAGTATCCGGTCATTGTTGCCGAGATGGATGGGGAAGTGGTTGGTTTTAGTTGTTTAAGTCCTTTTAAAAGAAAAAAAGCCTATAGTCAGTCGGCCGAGATTTCTATCTATACTTCCCCTGAAAGCCAAGGAAAAGGCATCGGGAAAGCGTTAATGGAAGAAATCATAGAACGAGCGAAACAAAATGGGTTCCGGACAATCATTGCTGTGATTACGAGTGGCAACGAAGCAAGTGTGCGACTTCATAAAAAATTTGGCTTTAAATTTGCAGGTCGAATAAAAGAAGTAGGTTATAAATTTGGTCAGTGGCTTGATGTTGAGTATTATCAGTTACTTTTAAAGTGATACAAAGAAATCTGCACGAAAGACCGTGCAGATTTCTTAATGAAATGTAGATAAGATTTCATCAATATCATTTAATAGTTGGTTTATTTCTTCCTTTGACAAAGGAACAAGTAATTGGTCATATAAAGAAATCACCTGGCCATCCTCATTTGTTGAACGACTTAAATACGTATACAATTCTTGAAGTTGATTTTGTTTCATTAATGTTTCGGTATAAACATGTTTGACTTTTTGCAAAGTAAAAATTTTTGCTTCTTCATCAAAGCATCCTGAAAATATTTTGCCTTCAATTGTTGTCACTGGATATCTCTCCTATAATCCTATTCTTAATAGAAGTATATCCAATTCTCTTCTTTTCAATATAGAAATGTTAAGCACTAACATCTCTTTTATTGAAAAGATAAAAGGATATTGCTAAAAATAGGATTAAATGAATAGCAAGTATAACAAGAGAAAATTCTAACGTCATTCCATCCATTAACACCGTACCCTCAAGATATTGCATTAAGTCAGTATTAGCAAATAACGTATATTTCGTCCATTCAAAGTGATTGGCAAGATTTGAAGTGATGATTGGTCCTACTAGTAATAAGAAAATGGAAATACCGACTGCTAGTCCGCTTGTTCGGAATACAGCAGAAATCATGAAAGCCATTGTTGCTAGTAGTAACGTACTTACAGAACTTAGTACATATAATTTAATTAAATAGAGTAATAAGCTTTGTTCGATTACTTGCCCATTTTCATAAGTTAAATAAACAGCATTCGTGTCACCAAGCCCAAAGAATAGTGCTCCTGTAATTGCTGCTGTAATAAATAATATCGCGAGCAAAAAAAGAAGACTAAGGATGACAGTTATATATTTTGATAATAAAATTTTCCAACGCTTATATGGCTTTACTAATAACATTTTAATCGTTCCCCTGGAATATTCATTAGCCACAATTCCAGATGCAATGATGATGACAAAAAGACCAACAAACGTAATCATTAAAGAAGATTCGTCAATAAAAGACCACATTGAATAATCAACATAGCTTGGTGGGATATCATTTTCAATTCGATATTGATTAATAGCGATTTGACTTTCCATCCAATTCTTATACCATTCTTCATTGGTATTTTCATATTCTTGTTCATAAAGTTCAATATCTTGTTGTAATCCTTGTTTCCAATCGTTATTCGAGTCATTCTTTGAATTTGAATGAAGCCATTGTGTTAGAAAACCAAACAAAATGGTCCCGACTACAATTAATGCGATCATAATATATGTGCTCGGCCTTTTTAATAGTTTAACCGATTCATTTTTTACTAAATTAAGCATGACTTGTCACCGCCTTATCGTTAGTGATTTCAAGAAATCGATCTTCTAATGATTTTGAAATAACTTTAACTTCATATATTAAAATATTTTGTTGTACAAACTGTTGAATGATTTCGGGAACTTGTTTTTTCTCTAAATAAACTTCAATACCATGTTCATGAGGATTAGCTTCATATCCGGCATCTTGTAATATATTTAAAGCAGAAGTGATTTTATCTACTTGAATAAAATACGGTCTCGTTTTCACTTCTTCTTCTTTTACCCTTTGTATGTTTACTAGTTTTCCGTTTTGGATGATTGCAATACGGTCACACATCATTTCCATTTCGGATAATAGATGACTCGAAACAAGGATCGCCAAATTATTTTCGTGAGCTAGTTTTCGTAAATAATGACGGATCTCTTTTATACCGGCAGGATCTAGACCATTTGTTGGTTCATCTAAAATAAGAACTTTAGGGTCATGTAATAAACAAAGTGCTATTCCTAATCGTTGTCTCATGCCAAGGGAATAAGTTTTAACTTTATTATGAATGTGATCTTTTAGACCAACCATTTCTACAACTTGGTTAATTTTTTCTTTTGTAACGCCTTTGTACAATCTTGCTGCTTGCATTAAATTTTCGTAGCCGGTAAGAAATTTATATAGTTCCGGGTTTTCAACGATTGCGCCAATTTGAGATATCGCCTTTTCAAAATCTTGTTTAAGATTGGTTCCGTTTATAATGATCTCTCCGCTTGAAACTTTCATTAGCCCTGTTATCATCCGTATGGTGGTTGTTTTCCCGGCGCCGTTTGGTCCAAGAAATCCTAGCACTTCCCCCGCCATTACTTTAAAACTAAGATTATCAATAATTTGTTTGTTCCGAATCTTTTTAGAAACGTTTCTTAACTCAATGATTGGTTTCAAGATTTTCACTCTCCCAATTTTTGATTGTCGATTTGAACCATTGTAAAATGGATATTCCCTGTTCTTCCCTTAATTTTTCTACATTTTGATGATCAATATAGTGTCCTTGATAAACGGCTATAACTTCGTCTAATAAAGGCTCGATTTCATCAATTTCATGGGTGGCTATAATGACAATTTGTTCTTCAAAATTTATATAAGTAAGTAAACTTTTAACGATAGAGTCGCGAACGAGGGCGTCCAAACCTGAGAAAGGTTCATCAAGCAATATCACAGGTGCATTTCTTGCTAAAGTTAGGACAAGTTTTAATCGACCGCGATTCCCCTTTGAAAGTTTGCGAATTTTTTTCCTCTCATCTAATTGCATATCTTGTAAAAGTTGCTTTGCTTTTTCTAAACGAAAGTCGGAAAATTGCGAATGATAAAAGTCGATTATTTGTTTAATCGTAAAAGAATGATAGAAATGATCTAATTCTGTTAAATATGCAACATTTTGGCAAACCTTTCTTGTGACCTTTTCTTCTTTGACTTTAACCGTACCTTTTGTAGGATAGATGAGACCGGTTATTAACTTTAATGTTGTTGATTTTCCACTACCGTTTGGTCCGAGCAAGCCGTAAATTTTTCCTTTCGTAAAGGTAAAGGAAACATTTTTAAGGGCGAACTCTTGGCCATATTTTTTCGTCACATTGTTTAATTGAACGGTCATTTGTCTTCACCTCTTTCTAAAAAAATTTTCAGACTAGCCACCATTTCTTCATTTGAAAAACCGAGGTCTCTCATTTTATTTACAAATGAACTGATCACTTCCTGTTGGAATGTATGTTTAAGTTCTGTGAC
This sequence comes from Pallidibacillus thermolactis, assembly GCF_025660415.1. Taxonomy (NCBI): domain Bacteria; kingdom Bacillati; phylum Bacillota; class Bacilli; order Caryophanales; family Bacillaceae; genus Pallidibacillus; species Pallidibacillus thermolactis. The sequence continues at coordinate 59,465 of NZ_JAOUSE010000008.1, read as the reverse complement.
AATCTCTGAATTTTCAACTACAAAGGTACCCTGCCCTCGCCTTGTTTCCACAACACCCATCCTTTCCATTTCACTATAAGTTCTTTGGATTGTATTCGGATTGACACCCATTTCAACCGCCATTTCTCGTACGGAGGGCAGTTTTTCACCTGGTTTCAGTTCTTCACGAATAATTTGTTGGAAGATGAAATCTGCAATTTGTAAATAAATTGGTTTCGATGTTTCAAAGTCTCTTGCCAATGGTGCTTACACCTCAACTTTCTTATCAAGCAACACACAAGAAATAATGTAAAGGAGAACAGTTTTTATTAGATGATAAAGTTCGGTTCCTACATGAAACGGTATAGAATCAACGTTGAACTTTTCTCCTTCAATTTCAAAGTAAATTTGACTATTCATTTCAAAAGTAATATTAAAAAAATGATTTTTAATTAATTGTGTGTGTTCAAATAAAAAATAATCAATCAAGTTTAAGCCGATAAATACAAGAATGACGGCAAGCCATCTGACTCTTTTCAATCTAGGAAATTTACTTAATGAATGGTACACCGTCCAAAGAAATGTAACTAAGATAGCAACACTAAGGGAAGATATGAAAAAATAAGCGATACCATAAAAGACCAAACTAGGGGAAAAAGATGTCTCTAAATTAGGTTTTCCGAACATCGCCAAGGAAATTAAAGTAAAAATGCCGATTACAACAATGGATATAACTAGATAAATGGTTGATACCAATAATTTTGCTAAAAGTAATTTGTTACTGCTATTCGGGTTGTATAGCCATAACATTGTTTTTCCTTCAACGTGTAAAAAACTATACATGGATAGTGGGATAAAGAAAAAATGCATCCCAAAAAACGCTATGAGTATAATGTAATAAATAATCCCAGCATGAGTGTCGTTTCTTAAAGCTAAGATAAGAAACGAGGTTAAAATGAGTGTCAAAGTAATAAGCCACGTTAATATCCAATTTTTTGAAACGATCATTTCTTTTTTAATTAATCCAAGAAATGAATTCATAATGACGCCACCTTTATTTTGTATTAGTGTTCTATTTAAATAGTACACTAATACAAATAGTACAGTCAATGGGTAAAAGGTAGGGATTCGAAATATAGGTGAATTTTTGAGTACTCGATATGATCATATTATAGAAAAGCTTGTTCATACGATTTGTGACTAAAATGAAGGATCAAGTATGATCTGAAGCATTTGTTCTACATAGAAGCGGTTTAAATCGAGGTTGAATTGTAGTTCCTAAACGAATATTTCCATGAACATATACATGAAGGGAGATTTTTTGCCTTCTTTTTTATTTTAAGATGGTGATACTTTATTCGTCATTTCTTGACAAATAAAAAAGGTGAGCAATGTTAGAAGCGACATTTGCTCACGAAATTAAAAACCTAGTTTCTTTTCATTCGGTAAAAAGATGGCAAGAATTGCACCTATCAAAGGCAATATGGATAATATTGTAAATACAGTAGTAACACCGATGATATCAGAAATTCCTCCTAATAATACAGATCCAATCCCACCAGCACCGATACCAAAGCCGATGGAAAGGCCGGATGCTAGTGCTAAATTTTTTGGTAATAACATTTGCATATATATGACACTAACGGAAAAGGAAGAGAGGACGTTAAAACCAAAAAATAATAACATGATAACAGTAAGCCATCCATCAACATAAGGTAATAGTAATGCAAAAGGGGTAGCCAGCATCATGGAGCCTACCATTAATCGTTTCATACCAATTTTGTCAGCTAAAACACCACCGAAAAATGTACCAAGTGCACCAGCACCGACAAATATAAAGTTTAATAGTTCCGATTGTTGCAATGTTAAATGACTTAAATAAAACGGAAGGAAAATAACGACACCAACTTGACACCAGGATCGTAATAAAATGACAACAATGAGTAATATGGATCCCCAAACATGATTTTCCCCGGGTAATTCATTTTTCTTCCCTTGATAATTTTGAACACTGGTCTTCATCCATTTCAGTAAAGGTACAGTTAAAAATAAGGATAAAAAAGCGATAGGTAAGAGCCATATTAATCCGTCAATCCCCGTATAAACGAGAAATAAGGGAATCATCAGTGGTCCAAAGGCTTGCCCCGCATTCCCACCAACTTGGAAAATCGATTGAGCTAAACCTTTTTTCTTTCCTGATGCAAAATGGGTACCCCTTGATGCCTCTGGGTGGAAGATGCCTGAACCTAGGCCAGAGATGGCAATGAAAATTAAAAGCCAAAATAAATTAGGGGCAATGGCGGTTAGCGCTAATCCTGTAACAGATAAAAATAGACCTGCAGAGAAAAACCAAACTCTAGGCTTACGATCAGACATCATACCGAAGATCGGTTGAGAAATAGCAGAGGTTAGATAGGAAATTAATACGATTAACGTAGATTCCGTATAGCTTAAGGCAAAAGCATCCTTATACATAACAACTAACGCTGGAACCATTCCGGTTGTCACAAGATCATTTAAAAAATGGGTACCACTATACGTATACAATGCTCTAGGATAAAATCCACTTTTCGCGGTAACTTGATTTGTAGCCGTTTGTGTCTCCATTTTATCGCCTACTTTCACGAAAAATTTAATTTCATTTTAATATGCGTAATGAGATTTTACCATAATTAAAGATTGTCAGTTTAGTATGTTGCTTTTACGAACATATAAATTTAGGAAAAACTGACAAGGATTTTCTCATTTCTACATGAATAAAAAGGAATTGACAAAAGACACACAGCAGTTGTAAGTAGTTGTCGAACAGTTTTAAAAGGTAATTTTATTGCTTTGTCGAAGTTTACAAAATAAGATGAAGAATAATAGACATTGGTTAGATTTCGAAAGGGAGGTGCAAATGTTGAGTTGGAAAATAAGTGATTTTACAGAGCAAATACAATATGCAGTAAACGACTTAAAATTAAATCGGAAAACGGTGTCGACTTGGTTCAATAAATTAGAAAATGCGCACATCCATTATGTAAATCGCATCGATGAAACGGGTGAAAAAATTTACGATGAACTTGATTTAGAAATTGGTATTTATATAAAACAAAGGCGTAATGAAAAAGCTCCTCTAACAGTTATTTTTAATGAAATAAAAGAAAAGTTTGAAGTGCGACCGGTTCCTTTTCAAGAGGAAACAAAGTTAGACAATAAGGAACTGTATCTCCATGTTTCTGAAAACTTACTACAACAAATCGATTTAAGTGGATTGAAAAAGGAGATTATCAAGGAGATTAAAACAACATACGAAGAAGTAGCATCAGCACAATTGTCTCATATTATACAATCGTATGAATCCTTAATTGAACGATTGCCAGAACAAGGAAATCATGAAGAGGAGCGGGAACGGCGGTTTCAAGAAATGGTTTTAAAAAGGCGTGTTGAATATCAACTAGAAAAAGAGGCAATATTACTTTGGACTTCACAGCCGGAAAGTGAACGGTTTCGAAAAGTAGGTTGGTTTCGAAAGGAGGAAGACACATTAAAAAGAGACTTGTTTGTAAAAGAATATGTTACAAGTCATTTTGCTGAAAGGATTAAAAAGGAATTGTTCTATGAAAAATTGAAAGAGCGAAAAGTTGTTGGAGAAGTTGATGTGTTAACACCTGCCATTAGTCAGTGAGGGAAAAGGAGCTTGTTAAAGAGCTCCTTTTGTAATTCGAACATTTATCGATTGTGCAAGCCTTTTTCTTGTTGAATTTGTTTTAATTTTTCAGGTGTTACATCATTATTCTGATCATCGACAATCTTTAAACCTTCTATTGTATTGCGCATGCCAAAGCGGAAGTTTTCAATATATTTTTTTCTTAACTCAATTTGTTCCTTTTGTTCTGCAAGGGTGAGTCCTTCCGTTTTTGCTTTTTTTGCCAGTGCATTAATTCGATCGAGTTGATGTTTTGGTAACATATGGACACTCCATTCAAAAAATAATCATTTTCCTTTCGTGTTTATTATCTCTGTTTTGTAGAAAAATTACCAATAAAACTATTTAAGAATATTATCATCGCTATTTTTATTGTTATGGAGTTTATAATAGTGCAGAAATTGATCAATGCTTTGATCTTCTAACAGGAGTTGTTTCGTTTTTTTCATCGCTTTTTTTACTTTTTTTAAATCGTGTTTATCTAGTTCAGGGCATTCAGGGTTCGTTTTCATCCAGCTAAATTCTGGATCAGTATAAATTCGAGTGGAGCTGTAACAGTTCGGACAAGTTAAGTACGATTTATACTTCGGATCAATAAGTTGTTGTAATTCTTCCTGATAACGCCGATGAAATTTGCCGCATGTATCACAAATATATAGAGTATTCATTTCTTCCAATTCAATATGACGGGATTGAATTCGATTCGTAATCGTGAAAGTCACGAGGAAACTGATAAGTGCAACGGAAAGGATAAGGGCAACCAACCACATTCTAATCACTCCAAAAATTTTCTATACTTTAACTGTAACAGAAAAGGATTCATGATGGTAAAAAAATGACGGGATTTTCCCGTCATTCTGTGTTTAATTGCTCTTTTAACCAAGTGCGGAGGTCGTTGTAATTCTCTTCAGTTACAAAATGTCCTGCTTGGTAACTTTTAAATGAAAAATTTGCTTTTGTTTTTTCGAGGAAGTTTTTACTCTCTAATGCGAAAGCGTAAGGCAGAACAGGGTCCTGCATTCCATGAGAAATGAAGATGTTAAGTTTTTCAAGATTTTTTGTTTTATTTTCTTCTTTTACAAAAGTTGGGATATAACCACTTAATGCGATTACACCTTTTATGCGACCAAAGTTTTGAATCGCAAAGGACATGGAGACGATGGAACCTTGGCTAAATCCCATTAAGAAAATATTTTCGGCGTCAATCGGATAATGTTGTTCAGCATAGGTAATAAAGGCTTCTAAAGTACGCAATGCATGATCAAACGTATCGCGGTCGGGTGAGCCGAAGTTTTGGAAAGTAAAAAAGGCGTAGCCTGGTGGTTGGATAATCGGTCCCCGAAGACTAAAAATAAACATTTCGTTTTCAAAGCCTTCAACAAGAGGAGGTAAGTCTTTTTCATTGCTGCCCATCCCATGTAACATGAAAAGAACAGGGTACTTTTTACCGGGATCAAGATTCGATGGTTTTTTTAGTTCATAATAAAGTGGCGCATCCATCTCATTCATCCTTTCCAATGCAATGTAAGCTCATTAATACATATACTACCAATAAAAAGGGAATAGGCAAAGTTTTATAGATTGTTTTCTTCAAAAAAGGCTACCTTTTTGTCATAAGATAGCCTCATTAGTTGGATTATGAAAGTCGGTCCATGTGTACGATACGAAAATTAGCTTTCGTAAGTTCTTCATGTATTTTTTCTAAAGTACTATGTTGTACTTCTTTCGGTACCGTAATAACAATTTGTCTAACAAATTGGTCGCTGTGTAGTGTAATCAAGGATTGAATGGGAGAGTACTTACTAATAATACTTGTCAATTTTTTTAATGTATGATCAAAATCATATACACCGATGGTTAGCATATGTCCCTTTGTATGAACACCGAGGGCATCTTCAAATATTTCCATCACTTTTGAATGGGGGAGAATGCCAGTAAATTCTCCTTCTGCATTTACAACTGCCAAATAAGGATATTTTTTGATTGAAAAAAATACGCGGAAGAAAGATTCATCTTCACGAACGGTGGCATCTACATCCTCCGCAATATTTATAACAGAATCCTCAAAAGAGCCGTCATATTTAAATGTATCAATTTCATAGACATTCCCTAAAAATTTCTTTTCGGTTTTATCTAAAATCGGTACACAGCGAAATCCAGTATCTTGTAAAAATTTTTTTGCCTGTTGAATGGAAAAATCCTCCGTTACATATTTCACAAATTTTCGGTCTAAATAGTTATATTGAACTTGCATATCATCCCCACCTTTTTAAGTCATTACATTATATATTCATCTGTTTGAAAAAAGACCTATTTTAAGATGTCTATCAGTTTTCAAATATCACAATGAAAAAGGTTGTAAGTCGCACATGGCCTTACAACCTTTTTTCTCTTCTACCATCGTAACACGACCAACATGCTGCAACATGAAAAGTTATCAGTTGAGTTATCGAATGTAATTTGGATTGCTGACGGTGTAAATGAAACTTTATATTTTATGCTAATGCCAGCTGATTTTATCAATTGTTCGACTCTTACTTGATCTGATTTTTGGGCGGCATCCATTAATTGGTAAGCATATTCAGTAGATTGAATAATGCTGTTTATAAATAAAGTGACTTCTTTCATTAATTCTTGAAACCGTTTTGCTGATTGTTCGAATCCTTTCGTATCAACTGGTGGGAAAGAATTTTGTTGACGATAGCACGGACACATCGGCATATTGAAGTATTGTGTATTTGGCCACACGAATGAGTATGGCGTACCCCAATGAAACGGTTGGTAAGAATAGGTGAGATAGGGATCGTGGTACGACATATTTTCTCCTCCTCATGAATCACAGACTATTTTATTCTATGTTTTTAAGCCGTAAAGCGTTAATTGTTAGTTCTTCTAATATCTTTTGAAGCATGTAATTTATAAAATATAATAATTGGAACTTTACAATACTGTATATCATACACTATAATGAAGGTCGGGAGGAGAGCAAAATTGAGTGAGATAAAAGAACATTTAGAGAAGTTAAATCACGAATTAAAACGAGGGACATTGACAATTGCTGTACTTAGTCAGCTTAAAGAACCACAATACGGTTATTCATTAGTTACTAGCCTAGAGGAGAAAGATTTTCCCGTAGAAGCAAATACCTTATACCCGTTATTAAGACGATTAGAAAAACAAGGGCTATTAGAAAGTAAATGGGATACGAATGAGACAAGGCCACGAAAATATTATTTATTAAGTAAAACGGGAGAAAAGGTGTTTGAACAATTGGTCATTGAATGGAAAAAAATGGTAATGAGTATGGAAAATTTACTTAACAATGGTGAGGGGGAGGAAAATGGAACTAGTCGATAGATATATACATGCAGTTACGCAAAAATTACCTTCAAAAGCGCGCGAAGAAATTGGAAAAGAATTACGTGGATTAATCGATGATATGTTGGAAGAAAAAGCGCAAGGAGATCAGATCACTAATCAACATATAGAAGATGTACTTTTGGAACTTGGAGATCCAAGGGAGTTAGCATTAAAGTACCGCGATGATAAAAAGTATTTCATTGGACCGACATTATTTGATCCATTTGTCATTGTTTTGAAAGTCACATTGATTTCTGTTTTTGTGATCATGGGTACAGGATTTATTATTAAGATGATTTTATATCCACCAGAAATTTTAGATGCTTTTATTCATTTTATTCTTGATATTGTAACGGTAGTCCCAATGGCGGTAGGATGGATTGTCCTTTCCTTTGCACTTGTTGAAATTCTCATTCCAGATGGAATAAAAAAGAAACAAGTTGATAGGGGAGATCGTTGGCATCCTGCAGATTTACCTGAGATTCCTCATCCAAAGGGCCGCATTAAAAAGGGGGAAGTGATTACTGGGATTATCTGTTATATGATTTTAATTGCTCTCTGTTCTAGTAAGTTTTTAGGTATTTGGCTATTTGAAGATGGTCATTTCAAAGCTGTTATTCCTTTTTTTAATCCTAATTTTTACGGTTATCAGCTTATCTTTATTTTACTCATTTTTGGTGTTGGAATTATTAAGGAAGCATTAAAATTGGTTTTTGGCAAATGGACAATTAAATTAGTGATTATTACTGCTGTTGTAAATGTTTTATCAATCATTGGATTGTTAATATTCATTTCGCTTCCGGATATTTGGAACCCAGAATTTATGAAGGCTCTTGTTGAAAATGGACTATTAATTGAGGGAAGTGAAACATATGTGACAGTAAAAAATATCTGGTATGGAATTACATTGTTTCTAACGATTTTTTTTCCGATCGCCTTAATCTGGGATATTGTTGATGGTTTGATTCGTGTACAGAGAAGTAAATATTAATTTTTTGGGCACAATGGGTCCCATTGTGCTCCTTAGGTAGTGGATTGTTTCGAAGAAGGAAGTTTATATTAGAAAAGTTAAATATGCTGATGATATCTAGACTAGTATTCTAGTTTAATAAAAAAACACCTCTATTTTGAAAAATATATAAAGAGGTGTTTCTTAAATTTATTAAGGGTATTGTAAATAACCATTTTGTTTTAAGTAGTCTAAAATCACTTGTACTGACTCTGTTATTGTTAGTTTTTCTGTATCAATGACAATTTCTGGTGATTTTGGTTCTTCGTAAGGGGCGTCAATTCCTGTAAAGTTTTTGATTTTACCCATTTCTGCTTTTCGATAAAGCCCTTTTGGATCCCTTGCCTTACATACTTCGACCCTTGCTTTAACAAAGACTTCGATAAACTCGCCTTCATCAAACAATTTTCTAATTTGCTCACGATCTTCTCGGAATGGTGATATCGTTGCAGCTAAAGTAAGTAAACCGGCATCAACCATTAACCTTGCAACCTCTCCAATTCGGCGGATATTTTCTTTTCGATCTGCAGGACTAAATCCAAGGTTCGCATTTAACCCATGGCGTAAATTGTCTCCATCTAAACGGTAGACATGAATGCCTAACTGAAATAGTTCCTTCTCCAATTCAACTGAAATCGTTGACTTGCCTGATCCCGATAAGCCCGTAAACCAAAGGACGGCACTTTTATGTCGATTTAATTGATGTCGATCTGTTTTTGAAATTTTTGACGCATGCCAAGAGATATGTTTTCCCATACTTAATCACCTAAACTTTCATGTTATGAACCCATTCCGTTTATTAACACGTTCGCAACTTCAGGTCGAGTAAATTCCTTTGGTAATTCCTCCCCGTTCTGAAGTTTTTTACGAACTTCTGTCCCGCTTAAATGAACGTGGAAACTTTGCTCGTGAGGACAAGTTTTTTCTGTGGTCATGTTTTCGCATTTTTTACAGTAAAATGCATGATCAAATTTTAATATTTGAATGCCAAGTTCATCCTCAAATTGCTCCACATATTTTTGAGCATCATATGTGCCGTAAAAATCTCCAACTCCTGCATGATCACGACCAATAATAAAATGAGTACATCCATAATTTTTACGGGCGATTGCATGTAATAGCGCTTCTTTTGGCCCTGCATAGCGCATCGCAGCAGGAAAGACAATAAGTTTTGTTCGATTTTTTGGAAAATAGTTTTCTAAAAGTACTTCGTAACTTCGCATCCGTACGTTAGCAGGAATGTCATCTGCTTTTGTTTCACCCACAAGAGGATTTAACAATAAGCCGTCAACAATTTCGAGAGCACACTTTTGAATATACTCGTGGGCACGGTGGACAGGATTGCGAGTTTGAAATCCGACAATCGTTTTCCAACCAAGTTTTTTAAATAGTTCACGTGTTTCTTTAGGCGTCTTATAATAAGAATGAAATTCGTTATAGTTTTGTCTGTTTAATAGTATAATTGGGCCAGCAAGATAAATCTCCCCACATTCATATAGCCTTTTGACTCCGGGATGAGTAGGATCGGTGGTTCTATAGACTTTTTCAGCTTCAAGGAGCTTATTCGGTGTGTACATTTCTTCTAAATGTATAAGTCCATAGATAACGCCATCTTCTCCAATTAAGGAAATGGTGTCGCCAATTTGGAATGATTCAATTTCTTTTTTATGAGCTGGTAATGTAATTGGAATGGGCCAAATGATGTTATTTTTTAAACGATCTTTTAACAATACGGACAGGTAATCTTTAGAATTCATAAATCCTTGCAAAGGGCTGAAGACACCTGTTCCAATCATCTCCAGATCGGATATCGTCCATTTGGAAACCTTCAATTTTTTAAGGTTTTTTGCTTTTTTTAAGAGTGCGTTTTGTTCAGCTTCTAACTTTTCCCGGTTTATTAAAATGCCGCCATGTGGCCTAATAGACAATTGTATAACCTCCTAAATATTATAGAAGAAGTTTTATTTTTGCTTAGTTTCCTATTGGATTTACATTGTAGTATATGAAAAAATGAGATGATTCGTATAGTCAGAAAACTAGTTTTATATAGTTATAGAAGGCAAATCTATAAATAAAAAGTAGACTTGGTAAAATTGTCATCCATACAATTGTTGAATCAAGATTGTTAAAATTTCTCTAAAAAAATCATTGGTATTTTCATCAAAAAAGAGTAAAATATGATTTGTATTGTAAGATGAATTTTATTTTTTTATCTAATGTGACATTTGTGTCACTTTTATAGAAAGGTTGTTGGATAGCTTGAAAAAAAGGGGAATGTCGAGTTCGACTTGGGCAATTACATTATTTTGTATTGGCGTATTTATGGCAGCCTTAGACAATGGTATCATTAGTGCTGCGTTGACGACCATCAACAATTCTTTTGATGTATCAGCTAACTGGGGAGCATGGGGAGTAACGATTTATACTCTCGGCTTAGCCATTAGCATACCTGTTGTTGGAAAAATTGCCGATCGTTATGGTCGAAGAAAGTTATTTCTTGTAGAAATAGCTCTGTTTGGTATCGGTTCACTATTCGTTGCCTTAAGTCCTAACTTTGGATTTTATTTAGTAGCTCGCTTTATTCAAGCGATGGGGGGCGGGGGAATTTTCATTATCGGAAGTTCCCATATATTAAGTACAGTTCAAAAGGAAAAACAAGGAAAAGCCCTTGGAATATTAGGTGGGATGAATGGGATTGGTGCCGTATTAGGTCCGAATGTTGGTAGTTTTATATTGGATTTAACGGGAAATTGGCATTATTTATTTTTCATTAATGTGCCCATTGCAATCGTATTGATTATTTTAGGGTACTTCAAGATTGAAGAAACAAAAGAGCCATCTACTGGTAAGATGGATTTATTAGGAACGATCCTTTTATCTTTATCGATCCTCGGAATAATGTACGGTATAACGAATATTGAAACTGATTTTTGGGATAGTGTAACTCAACCTGAAGTATTTGGTTTTATTATAGCGGGGATTGTCCTATTCTCAATTTTAATTCTGTATAACCGTGCGTTAGAAAATCGGAAAGATGGCGACCCGGTATTACCTGTTCGTTTATTAACACAACCGCAATATTTGTTGACACTGTTCGTTGGGGCACTATCGGGTGCTTTACTTGCTGGAATGGTTTTTATACCAGCCTTCTCTGAGCAAGTTTTAGGTATTCCAGCCGAGTATTCCGGTTATTGGATGACACCGTTAGCTTTAGCTTCTGGTGTTGGTGCGGCCTTAGGTGGAGCATTAGTTGATAAGCGGGGGCCAATTTTAACCGTCTTTTTATCAGGACTAATTACAGCTATCGGCTTTCTGTTATTCCCTACTTGGATTGATGACAAATGGCAGTTTGTAATTTCATCCTGTATCGCAGGCTTAGGGATGGGGGTTTTATTAGGTGCTCCGTTAAATATTTTAGCAACCGAACGGCTGGAAAAGGATAAAGGAACTGCTGTAGCTGGATTATCACTTATTCGTCAAATTGGTATGACGATTGCTCCGACCATTTATGCTGGATTTATTGCACGGGGATTTAATAAAATTCCCACTTTATTTGAAACAGACTTTCCTGATATTTTAAAAAGAAATATAGAAAATGCTGACTTAAGTCCGGAAGCGTTACAGGAGTTACAAATGATAGCAAGTTCAATGGAGCATACCAATCCTTCTATAGGTGTGAACTACGAAGGAATTTTAGAACGTATTCAAGATCCGGCGTTAAAAGAGGTCATTGAAACGAGTGTTAATCAAATTACCCAAACAGCTGCCCAATCGGGGTATAATGGTTTATTTTATACGACAGTAGTCATATCAGCCCTTGTAATAATCATGGCCATTATTTTAAAACCGGTGCGGAATAAAAATATGAAAAATAGTAAAGCGACTCCATAGAATGGAAAGTGTAATGTGTCAATGGTAGACTGTTCATTTTATACATGATGATTGAAAAAATAGTAGTACAACCTGAATTTAGGTCGTACTACTATTTTTAATTACTAACCATGTTGATGATAGTTAATTCGAGCCATCTGATGAATTAGGTAAACTCAGGTTATGCATCTAAATCCAATTTTCTTTCTGCTTGCCCAATTAGATGCTTTTTCCCCTTAACACATAAAATTGCAATAAGGCTGATAAATGCTGCGAATATCATATAAAAAGCGACCGGAATGAAAGAATTATTAAATTTTGCTAATAACGCTGTTGCCACTAATGGTGCTGTACCCCCTGCAATGGCTGCTCCAAGTTGATAACCTAGAGAAATCCCGGTATTACGAATTTTTGCGGGGAAAAATTCTGACATCATTGTACCTTGAACAGCATTAAGTGATCCCCATATAAACCCAAGTCCAATCACGGTTGCTAATATAAGTAAAAATACGGACCCTTGTTGTAATATCCAAAAATATGGAAAAGCATAAATCATTGTTGCAACAATTCCGAATAAGTAGATTTTCTTCCTTCCAATTCGATCTGATACATGACCTATGATTGGGATCATAATGGTAGCGATTAGAGCCCCAATTACAACCGCATTTAAGGCTTCCGTTTCACCAAACGATAACTGGTTAGTTGCATAGGACACAATAAATGTACCAAATATGTAGAATGGTGCTGTTTCTACTACCTTCACACCCATTGCGATTAAAACTGCTTTCCAATGATATTTTAATGTATCTGCAATGGGGAGTTTGGAAATTTCCCCGGCTTTTTGAGCCTCTTTAAATGCCGGAGTTTCATCAATTCCTTTGCGAATCCATATTCCAACTAATACGAGAGCAGCACTTAATAAGAAAGGTACACGCCATCCCCAACTCATAAACTGATCATTTGGAAGTAACGTCATCACTGACATAACAAGAGAACCTAATATTAAACCGATTGAAATCCCCATTTGTGGAACACTACCGAACAATCCTTTTTTATTTTTTGGTGCATATTCAACGGCTAGTAGAACAGAACCGCCCCATTCACCGCCAAGTGCCAAGCCTTGAATGAATCGTAAACATGTTAAAAAGATGGGAGCCCAAATTCCAATGACTTGATAAGTTGGAAGTAACCCCATACCGAAAGTTGATAACCCCATTAAACTTAATGTTAATACCAATGTCTTTTTCCGACCTAGTCGATCACCGATATGACTGAAAACAACTCCACCAATGGGGCGTAAGAAAAAGGCAATAGAAAAGGAAGTATAAGCAATTAGCAAGCCGACGACGGGATCTTCACTAACGAAGAACAGTTGATTAAAAACTAAAGAAGCAACGGTTCCGTATAGAAAGTAATCAAACCATTCAATTGCACTTCCTATTAAACTTGCAGTTAGTACTCTTGCATTATACATTATTATCACCTCTAAAATAGAAAAAATTATAGTAAACCGCTTTCAATAAATGCTAGAAAAAAAGGTTGATGAAATTTTTTACCAACTCATCTGATGACCTGAATATCTTGTGATTAGATATTACCATTTGTTACAAAAAATGTAAATTATTTTACGAATAATTCAAAAAGATAAAATGTTTAATTTCGCAGTTATGAATCGTAGTACGATAAAGTTCAATTAAGAGATGGGGAATCTACTATTACAAATTTATGCAAAAAAGCGTATAATCGAAAAGGGAGTTGAAGTAATATGAATAAAAAAGATATCGCGAATATTCGTAAACAGTTTAAATTGAATAATGATTTACTGAGAATTAAAGAAATTTTTAATGTTTATGTGCAGAAGGAAACGGGAGAAATATATTTTCATGTAAGTCAACCGTTTCAATTAATAGAACAAGAAGCACAAGAATTATTTTTAAAAAATTTTAAAAAGGTATTAACGGGACAACTTGATTCGAAGTTATTTGAACTTAAATTTGTTCAAGGGATTGAAAACAGTACCCAAACAACGCTTTATGAAGGATTACATGCACATTCTACGGATGAGTGGAAGGAATATATGCTTTCGGTTGTAGAAAAAATGTATGAAAAAAATGTCTATTCCTTTGATACCGTTGTTACATTTATTCGTGGAGAATATCGTAAACCAAAAAGGAGAAAGAACTATGAGTTAGAAGAAGATGGTTCAGAGGAAACATATGCGAGTCCATTTATTTTATGTTCCGTAAATAAAATTGACCAACCGAAAAAAACATTATTATTTGATTACGTCGAAAAAACATTTAAATCAAGTAATGATGTTGATCCGATCATCAATTTAACATCACCGTTAACCGGATTCTTCTTCCCAGCCTTTAATGACAATGCAGCCGATGTTAACCATATATTGTATTATACCGGAAAAGTAAATCAACCAGACTATCAATTTATTGAAGAAGTGTTAAATTGCGAAGAAATACTTACCGCTCAAGACGATAAAGCAATATTTGAACATATTTTAAAAGAAGTGGTAGGGGAAAAAGTGGATGCAGAAGTGATCTCTAATGTATATGAGGAACTTGACCGGATCATCGTTGAAAATGAGGAAAGTGAAGAAATGGAAGAAAGTGCTCCACCGACCATTGATTCTAAAGATATTGAAAAAATATTAACGGTAAGTGGTGTAGAAAATGTAAGTACTCAAATTGTAGAACATGCCATTAAATCGGTTCTTGATGATGAAAAGCATGAATTTAAAGCGAATAGTTTAGTGCCAAAAACAATAAAAATTGAAACGAAAGTGGCAGACCTCACCATTAAACCTAAAGATTTACGAAATATGAAGTATATTATGTTTGAAGGTAAACGATGTCTTCTGCTTGAGATTGACGATGATGTGATTGTTGAAGGGTTTAAATTAGAAGAAGCCAAACTGTAAATGAAATAAAAAAGTGTTGTTCGTTCTAGAACAACACTTTTTTATTTAATCAAAATATCTTAATAAATGAAATTTGTCATAGTAAAAAAGAACAAAATACACCCATAAAAAAAGTTATCATTCTATTTACCTATCTGGATGATAGTAATAAAATCAATATTTGTGCAGAAATGACTAAAAACATATAAAAATATATTAAAAAATAGGTAAATGAACCGATAAAAAGGTAGGGACTGAGATTTTCGTCATAGTTCTTAGTTTTTCCTTTTTATTCTACATATTTATTAAAATTTTGCTATAAAACTACCAAATTATTATCTTAACTATTATAATAGAACCAAATGTTCAGAAGTTTATAAAAAATCAAAAAACAGGAGGCGCTAAGATGTCAAATAAAAAAGTGAAGGTTTCAGTTACGGCGACAGCAGCATTAGCGACGTTACTATTATTAAATAATGAGGCTGAAGCAGCATCATATAAGGTAAAACCTGGAGATTCACTATGGTCAATTGCCCAGAAATATAATATAACGGTTACGGAATTGAAAAAAATCAATAACTTATCTTCTGACCTCATATTTCCAGATCAAGTCTTACTGACGGAGACATCCAAAAATACGAATAATCATTCAAACAACAACTCAAGTCAGCAGTCTTCCACAACTACTTCAAGTTATACGGTTAAAAAAGGAGATACGCTAAGTGCAATTGCTTTAAAATATAAAATCTCTGTGCAAAATTTAATGGAGTGGAATAATTTAACTTCTTCTTTGATCTTCCCTGGTGACGTATTAGTTGTAAAAGAAACAAGTTCCAATGCAGGATCAAATCAAAATAAGAACAATGCAACAAAGGGAAACAGTGCGAATAACGCAACGACCTATACAGTTAAAAAAGGTGATACATTAAGCGAAATTGCTTACAAACATGGAATAACGTTAAAGGAATTAATGGATTGGAATAAGTTACAAACGACATTAATCTACCCTGGCGATGTTTTAGTAGTTAAAAAGACAAATCAAACGCCTTCTAATAACGGTTCAAATAGTAAGAACAATCACAATACAAGCGGTACAAATCGTACATATACTGTTCGGGCCGGAGATTCTTTATGGAAAATAGCAAATACATTTAGTGTATCCGTCGCTAATTTGAAAAAATGGAATAATCTTAGTTCAGATACGATTTATGTTGGGCAAAGTTTAAAGATTTTTGGTGGTAACTCGACAAGTAACAATTCCTCTTCTACACCACAGGATCATATAGGAACAAGTTATAATGTAAATAAATTAATTGAAATTGCAAAAAACTTTATTGGTGTTCCATATGTATGGGGTGGTTCTTCCCCTGCTGGTTTCGATTGCAGTGGTTATATTTATTATGTATATCAACAAGCAGGACTTAATATCGGACGTTTCAATGCAGAAGGCTACTTTAATCGTTCTTATTATGTGACAAGTCCTCAACTTGGTGATCTTGTCTTTTTTAAAGATACATATAAGAAGGGGATTTCCCATGTAGGAATATATCTAGGAAACAATGAGTTTATTTCAGCAACCAGTAGTGGAGGAGTTAAAATTGTTAGTTTAAATAATTCCTATTGGAGCCAGCACTTCGATAGTTATAAACGTTTTTACTAATATTGAAATACATGCCAAAAAGACTGTCTGAATGTGGAAGATACACTTTTAGACAGTCTTATTCATATTCTTTAATAAAGATATTTCAAAGGGTGTAGAATATACTGTTTAATATGAACGTGTTTTTTACGAATATTATTGCAAGTAAAATAAGAAAAACTATTGACTCATTAACATAATCGGTTTATAATTTGTAGCAATAACTAAAAATAAAAACAATTCGCATATGTGACATGCTACGAAGGGAACGAAGTAGTGCCTTATCTCCCTGGTCAAGAGAGCTGATGGTCGGTGTGAATCAGTCCAAAGATAAGCGCGAATTACATTCTCGGAGCAGCTTTTTCTTACTTAGATGAAATCTATTAATCTATCGTAAGGAAAAGACGGTGTCAACCGTTATCCATTTGAGTGGTAGGTAAGTTTTGCCTACAATTAGGGTGGTACCGCGATATATTCGTCCCTACTGGTTGATCCAGTAGGGATTTTTATTATTAAAAAAAGATGGAGGGCATGAAAATGACGGATAGTCAATTAGCAAAATTACGTGATCAAGTTGATGAAATCAATTTACAAATTTTAGAATTGCTAAACAAAAGGGCTGAAATTGTTTTACAAATTGGCAACGAAAAGAAAAAACAAGGTGTGACTCGCTTTGACCCTGTACGTGAACGTCAATCTTTGGATATGATTTTAGAGCATCATAACGGACCTTTTGAACCTTCAACTATTAAACACATTTTTAAGGAAATTTTTAAAGCAAGTTTGGAATTGCAAGAGGAAGATTATGAACAAACGCTTCTTGTTTCCCGAAAAGCGCATCCTGAAAATACAATCGTTGATGTTAATGGGCAAACAATCGGAGATGGTCAGCAATATTTTATTATGGGACCGTGTGCAGTTGAAAGTTATGAACAAACAAGATCAGTTGCACTGGCAATGAAGGAAAAAGGTTTGAAATTACTACGTGGTGGTGCTTTCAAACCACGGACATCACCATATGATTTCCAAGGCTTAGGTTTAGATGGATTAAAAATATTGCGGGAAATTGCTGATGAATTCGATATGTCGGTTGTAAGTGAAATTATGACTCCTGCTGATGTTGAACTCGCTCTGGACTATGTCGATGTTATTCAAATTGGTGCGCGAAACATGCAAAACTTTGACCTGTTAAAAACCGTTGGTAAGGTCAATAAACCGGTTTTACTGAAACGTGGATTGGCAGCGACCATTTCTGAGTTCATTAATGCAGCTGAATATATCATTTCAAGAGGGAATGACCAAATCATACTATGTGAACGTGGAATTCGTACGTACGAACGGGCAACACGAAACACACTCGATATTTCTGCAGTTCCTATCTTGAAAAAAGAAACCCATTTACCTGTTGCTGTGGATGTAACTCACTCAACAGGTCGTAGAGACTTGCTATTGCCGGCAGCAAAAGCAGCATTGGCTATCGGAGCTGATGTGATCATGGCGGAAGTCCATCCAGATCCAGCTGTTGCCTTATCTGATTCATTACAACAAATGAATATTCCACAATTTAATGAGTTCATGGATGAAGTTCGAGCATTTTCAAAGAAATTAGTATAAGGTTCGTTGCGGTGAAAGGTATTCCTTTTCACCGCTTTAAACTACTTCATTCGACATACAGCCAAAGGTAGGTTTATAGTCATGAGGAAAACAGTGTTACTCGTTGGGACAGGATTAATTGGAGGTTCCATAGCGTTAGCAATCCGTAGAGAACATGATGTTTTTATTTACGGTTATGATATTAATATTGAACAAGTTGAAAAAGCGTTATCCTTACAAGTGATTGATGAAGTAGTAACAGATTTAAAAAGTCCTGCTGAAAACGCTGATTTAATCATTTTGGCATCACCAGTTGAAGAAACAAAAAAAATAATGAAAATGATCACTAACTACAGTTTAAAAGAAGATGTGATCATAACGGATGTTGGAAGTACAAAGCGGGATATTATGTCGCTAGCTAATCAATTATGGAACGGGGATGTGACATTTGTTGGCGGACATCCAATGGCAGGCTCCCATAAAACAGGAGTTGAAAGTGCCAAAGCACATCTTTTTGAAAATGCCTTCTACGTATTAACTCCACAAAAAACAACACCTTATGAAAAAATTGAACAATTGAAACAATGGCTGAAAGGAACGAATTCCAAATTTCTCGTATTGGATGCGGAAGAACATGATTATATTACAGGTGCGGTTAGTCATTTTCCGCACATCATCGCAGCAGCATTAGTGAAACAAGTGAAAAAACATTCCGATAGAAATCCATTTATTTCAATGTTGGCCGCAGGCGGTTTTCGCGATATTACTAGAATTGCTTCAAGTAGTCCGAAAATGTGGAAAGATATTGTAAAGCAAAATCGTGATCATTTACTGCGATTGCTGGACGATTGGATAATGGAAATGCGAAATGTGAAAAGTATTCTCGAATCGGATGAGAACGGTAAAGCCATTGCTCGTTATTTTCAAGAAGCGAAGGATTTTCGTGATACGATGCCAGTTCGAGTAAAAGGTGCCATTCCATCCTACTATGATTTATATGTGGATGTAGTCGATCACCCAGGTGCCATCGCCAAAATTACAACCATTCTAGCTGAAAATGAAATTAGTATAACAAATATAAATATTATTGAAGCTCGAGAAGGCTTACTTGGTGTATTGCAAATTAGTTTCCAAACAGAAGAGCATCGAATTGCTGCACGAACTTTGCTTGAACAAAATGGCTATCAAACTTATTAGAGATAATGGAAAACAATATTTTGCTGACTATTATATACAAATTAAAGTGTAATGGTAAAGAAAAGGTTTGCTCTTAATGAATGAAGGGCAGGCCTTTTTTGTTTTCCTGTAACTCATGAAACTTTATTCAAATCACATAACTGTATTATAATAGATAAAACAAATAATTTTCAGATATTTTAAAAAGGAGTGTTATAGTTTGAAAACATTAAATATAGAAAGTTTAGTTGCTGAATTGAAGGAATTAATCGGTGAGGACCGAGTTAGTCAAAATGAAACGGTTTTAGAGCAACATTCAAAAGATGAGTCTTATCATACTCCTATTCTTCCTGATGTTGTCGTATTTCCAAAAACGACAGAAGAAGTCAGTCGCATTATGAAACTTGCGCAAAAATATGAAACTCCTGTTGTACCTTTTGGCATTGGTTCCAGTTTAGAAGGACATGTGATACCAATAAAGAAAGGTATATCGCTTGATTTTACGTTAATGAACAAGATTTTAGAAATTCGGGAGAAGGATCTTCTTGTTGTAGTTCAACCCGGTGTTACAAGAATCCAATTAAATCAAGCATTAAAAAGTTACGGTTTGTTTTTTCCCGTTGATCCAGGGGCAGATGCAACATTAGGCGGAATGGCAGCAACCGGTGCGAGTGGCACAACGACAGTTAAATATGGAACAATGCGTGATCAAGTGCAAGATTTAGAAGTTGTGTTAGCTGATGGTACAATAATACATACTGGCAATATGGCGGCTAAATCGTCTTCCGGTTATCAATTAACGGGTCTTTTCGTTGGATCGGAAGGGACGTTAGGCTGCTTTACGAAGCTCACTTTAAAAGTACATGGATTGCCTGAATTTGTCATGGCTGCCCGGGCAGTATTCCCAACAATTGAAGATGCTGTTAATGCAGTTGTTGATGTCCGACAGGCAGGGATTCCTGTTGCCCGAGCGGAACTGGTGGATGAACAATCGATGCATGTAATCAATGCCTATAGTCAAACCAATTTCCCAGAAAAACCAACATTATTGTTTGAGTTTCATGGCAATGAATCAGGGTTAATGGAGGATGTGCGCCTAACAAAACAAATTTTAGAAGATCACAACTGTCGTGATTTTATATATGAGACTGATCAAGCTAAACGAAATCAACTTTGGAAAATCCGTCATCATATGGCTTATGCGTTTATTCATACGTATCGGGGCAGAAAGTTCATGGCAACAGACGTATGTGTACCGATTTCAGAATTAGCTGGAGCGATTTACCATGCTCGCAAAGCGTTATTTAAAAGTGGGATTCCAGGTGGAATTGCCGGTCATGTAGGAGATGGGAATTTCCATATTTCTCTCATGATTGATACAAATAATGAGGATGAAATAATGCGGATAAAAAAGTTAAATCAGGAACTCATTAAATATGCCATTGAAAGAGGCGGAACTTGTACAGGAGAACATGGAGTCGGAATTGGGAAGAAACCTTATCAAATATTAGAACATGGTACAGCCTTTGAATTTATGAAAAAAATTAAAGATGTGTTTGATCCAAAAGGAATCTTAAATCCAGGAAAGATTTTTTAGAAAGCAACTCTGCATGGAAGAATTTCCTTGCTTCTATGCAGAGTTTTTATTAAAACAATTCTTCTTTTAAACTTTCAATATATATAATCATTTGACCTTTTTCGTTCGTTTGAATAAGATATTTCTTTTTTAGTTGAGATAGGGTGCGGCTTATCGTTTCTCGGCTTGAACCAATCATATTCGCTAATTCTTGGTTTGTAAAACTGCTCAAAAGAACAGTCCGCTCATGATCAATGAGTTTACCATGGGACTTTGCTAAACGAATTAACAGAAGGATGATTTGTTCATACGTATTATGTAAAATTTTTTCTTCCAATCGGTTTTGTAAGTCAAATATTTTATCACCTAATAGACGGATGACTTTCATGGCTGCTCGGGGGTGGGTGAATAAAAATTGTTCAAATAAATGAATCGGAATATAAATTAACGTAACGTCTTCAGTAACAAGGGCGTTGGCCGGATAATTTGTTTTCCTGAAGAAACCGAGATGTGGAAATAAATCACCTTCTTTTAAAATATTGACAATTTGTTCTTTCCCTTGTAAATCTGTGCGGTAAATTTTTACTTGGCCATCATAAATGAAATAAACATTCGATAACGGTTCATCTTGCATAAAAATATGAGAATCTTTCGCTAGCTTCCTTGTCCCTGAAATGTCCACGATTGCATCCATTTCTTCATCAGACATATTTTTAAAAAATGAAAATGGTTGGAGTAAGTTTTTTATTTGTTCTTTATACATTTGAACGTTCCTTTCACACGATTTTCAAAATTTCCATCAATAAAAACGATATTCCAAATAACATAACTTGAAAATAGGAAATTTGTAAAATAAAGATCATATTGTAAAACAGTTCGATTAAAATGATTTTAATCTATATAAATAATTTTAACTTTTCATTACCGTTATTGAAACATTTGCTAAACGTAAATATTTATGAAAATTGATGGGAATGGAAAATTTTTCAATATTAAGCTATTATGTTATGATTAAAATAAACATTCTTTGGTAGGTGAATTTCTTGAAAAAGCAAGAATTTCTAGCGCTCGCAGAAAATGCATATGACTCCTACGAATTAAAACCAGAAAGTATTTTTATGTTTAAATTATTCCAATTTGCCTTTGAGTATAATGATGAAGAAAAAACATGTACGGTTTCTGCTCCAGTAACCGATTATATGTATAATCCTTCCGGGATTGTCCATGGAGGTATTTTAGCGTTTATTGCTGATACAGCGATGGGGCATTTAAATTTCCGTTATAAAAAAGTACAATATGTCACATTAGAATTAAAAACCTCCTATTTTAAAGCGGTTTCTTCAGGAAAACTGATGGCAACAGCACGTTATATTAAAGACGGGTATAACGTTTGTTTTATAGAATGTGATGTAAGAAATGAAAAAGGTGATTTATTAAGCAGGACAAACGGTACCTTTTATCGTTATGAAAAAAAGAATACATAAATATAAGGGGTTGATTATGATCAGTCCCCCCTAAAATGAGTAGGTACTATCAAGTTGATTTCAGGAAAGTATAAAAAGAGCGAATTGAGAAACATAAGGATTTCTCAACTTCGCTCTTTTTTGGACTTATTGGACAGCCCCTTGCAATTCCGGTTTTAATAGATTTATTGGTTAAGTGTACAAGACATATTCTAGTTTATTCATAAGATAGTAGCAGGTAATCTAAATTTTGGAGGTGCATGATGTATATACGAGAACGCAGACCTGCTATTGATGACCGACATTTAATTGATATTACATTAAATAATTTTGAAACTACCCGTGAGCAAACGAGACGAATTTTACGTACTGCTGATACAGTCTTAGTCATCTGTAATGATCGAAATCAGGTGATTGGCTATATATCCTATCGTTGGATCTTAAAAGGCTTTGCCTATGTAGATTATGTCGTGTTAGATGAGCAATATCAAGGGAAAGGTATTGCAAGTTCATTACTACCTAAAGTAATGGAGCATGCATTAGAAAATAATATCTATTGTGTATTAGGATATGTAAGTCTTGAAAATGAGGAAAGTTTGAGAAAATTTCAAAAGTGGGGATTTCAACCGCTTTTCTATTGGTTAAACGGTGTTGTCATCGGTCGGATGTTAATCTAAACTGGATTAGTTAGCCTACTTAAAAGACTACACTATGGAGATTAGTTGAATGGTCTTAACATAAAAAGGGGACTATCTGGTGCGATAGTCCCTATTTTTATTAAACACTATTAAGATCTATTATGAACTTCTTTTCTTTCTTCTTTTCTTATTATCGAATAATGGTGTTTTCACTTTTGGATCTTTTCCTGAAAAACATCGATTTCCATTCGTTGTTCTTCTTTTTTTACCCATATCTTTCACCCCTTTATCTACGTTTCTATATACTATGTGAAAATAGATTGGGATGTAATGGACAAGGGTTTATTAATAAATAGATTTACAAACTATTTATGAAGAATAATATATTTATACTATGGCTTTATTAGTAGTTTACTAGGTTAGTGTTACGTAATTTTTCTGGCAGTTTGTCGATGGATTGGATGACTTGGTCCAATTTCGTCTCTACCCGATAAAGTAAAATTAAGGTAACGACAATTGGAAAACCAACTTCTCCAATCAAAGCGTACAACTCCGTCATTTATTTCCCTCCTATTAAGAAGTGGATCGTTGAAGAGGCTGGCCAACTTATAGGAACAGCCTCTTAGATTATGTCAACGATCAACTATTCAAATTTAATCACTTCAACACCGCGCTGTATTTTACGCGCTTCTTTCACAGCAACAAAAGAGGCGCCAGTTGAAGTTTCAAAAATATTAGCTGCAACAATTTGTTCCATTGCTTCTTTTATGGTATCCCCATCTAAATCTTCCTTTGGATTATTAACGGATAGTCGAACGTTTCTATCATCCGAAGTAATAAATACTAATTCTAAAGTCACTTCCATTGTATTCACCTCCAAAATTTAACGATGGATATTATTCGTTAATTTCCGATTTGTCATCTCGTTCAATTTTGTAAAGAGGTAACTGACAAAGACTTGCAATCGCTTGTGCAGCCTGAAAAATTTCGTCTGCTGTACTCGTTGTCTTCACATTGTTATAACTTTTCCTTTTAAATACAGGATTTCCTTCTTGATCAATTCCTGCCGCATAAATTAAGCGGATATTCGTGTCAACGTGGTTTGCATTTGCCAATTTCTTTCACCTCCTTCCCTTCATCTTTGTTATGATGAAATTTCCAAAAAAGGGTTAATAAAAAATAAAATTTTTTGAGGAAAGGAAATGGATGAAATGCTTAAGTCTTTTTTAAACGATATTTATAAAATGTATCGGAATTATTCTCTCCTTCTGTTGTATTCTGGATAATTCGGCAAATGGCAGCTTCAAGAAACAATATGACTTCCTGCTTGTTTGGCAGACTTTGAAATAATGTTAATATATTTTTTATTTGATCTGTACAACTGACGCCGATCAAATAGTCGTGCACGGTTAAATAATATTTTCCATGAAAAACTTTTTGATAAAGATCGATGCCAAAATGATCATAAAGTAATGTTGCTAATTCGAAATAATATGTATTGGAGTTCATAACAATTCACCTCGAAAGGGAATAGTTATCACAATTATTGACAATGTTATTAATTTTAAACGTTCTCGTATAATTGTAATAATCGCTTATTTTTTTTTGATAGGGGAAGGGGGTGGAAATTGAATTTGAGGTGTTAAAAGCCTTTATTTACCGAAATAAAATGTATATGATGTTTTATTGAGTTAGATCAAGCAAAAAATGGGATGCATGGGAGATCATTGTCCAATATTACTACTTAAAACTTTCAAATCGTAGTTTTTTCAAAAAATCCTTTTCGTTTCAGGAATGTTTGAAATCCTACTACACTTTCAGTTTATTCAACAAACATATTAATGTAAAAGTTTTTTAAAAAATGGTAATGTTCGTTGTTTCTGTGCAAATGAAAATGGTTAAATAGAAATAGGCTGGATGATGAATCATGAGGTAAAAGTGAACTTACCGATTATGTTTTGTCTATAAGGAGAGGATGGATATGACAAAAATTTTTGGTCATCGTGGTGCTAAAGGTACTTATCCCGAAAATACGTTATTAAGTTTTAAAAAAGCTATCGAAATAGGTGTCGATGGATTAGAATTAGATGTCCACGTAACGAAAGATGGGGAAGTCGTTGTCATTCATGATGAAACTTTAGATCGGACAACGAGTGGAAGCGGCTGGATCAAAGATTTAACATTGGCTGAAATTCGTAAAGTCAGTGCAGGAAGTCGATTTTGTCATTTTAATAAGTATGAAAAAAACTGGGATCACGAAAAGGTGCCAACTTTACAAGAAGTACTTGAACTGATTGCGCCATACCCAATTGAATTAAACATCGAATTAAAAACTTCTATGATCCCCTATGATAGGATTGAAGAAAAAGTTTTGCAAATCGTTGATCAATTTGCCTCTGATAAAAAGGTGATTTATTCCTCCTTTCACTTACCAACATTAATTAGGATAAAACAAATGGAACAAGAAGCAAACATTGCTTGGTTATTGAACGAAGGGATATCCCTTCCTGAAGATCATTTAAGCACACTTGATTTAGAAGTGCTCCACCTTCATAAACATATCGTCATCCCCGATACAAAATTATATGAACAAATTTCCCATTTGCTTCATCATTCGCAAGTGGATGTACCAATTGAAGTATTACAATATGTTTGGAAGAAATGGAAAGAAAATCATCCAGAACATCTGCAACATATATATGAAAAAATCCGTGTCTGGACTGTCAATGATCCAAATGAAATTACACGATTACTTGATTTAAATGTGAAAGCGATCATTACCGATGATCCTGAAAGGGCAGTAAGATTACGAGACAAGAGGAAAATTGTAAATGAAAAAAGGAAAGAAAAATGAAACTGGGACTGTTAGGCAGCCCCAGATATTTTTTTAATATAGTTTTCCTTGACGGTATAAAGTTGTGCATAATTTTTTAACAGCTTGGATATAACATTGTTCTCGTAATGAATATCGATCATTAAAATATTGGGGGTAAATGTGATCAAAGGTCGCTTGCATCTTTTCATATAATTGTTTGTAAACTTCTTCTTCACTATAATACTGTGTTTCCCTTCCTTGTAACCATTCAAGGTAGGAAACAATGACACCGCCAGCATTCGATAAAACATCTGGTAAGATGACAACACCTCGATCATTCAAGTATTGATCTGCTTCAGCGGTAATAGGCGCATTTGCTCCTTCAACAATTAATTTTGCTTGTACTTGTGCGACATTATCTTGATGAATTTGATCTGCTAAAGCTGCTAAAATAAGCACATCGACATCTATGTATAAAATATGCTTATGATCATAAATTTCAGCTTCGATGTTTTCCTTTACTAATTGTTCCTTTGTTGTTGGTAAATCACCTCTATTTTGTGCGGTAAAACGTACAAGTGCTGGGATATCTAGGCCGTTAGCATTGTACAATGTAACATTACGATCACTTACAGCGACGACTTTATTTTGTAAATTTTGGCAAATATAAGCTTCTAATGCTGCAACGGAACCCACATTACCAAAGCCTTGAATGGCAAGTTTCAATGGGGTTTTATCTTTGTAATTAAGTAATGTTTTCGCATAAGGATGTTCGGTTTTATTAAATGCATCAATGTTTTTATTTAAGTAATTGTGAATTAAATAACGTAAAGTAAAATACACACCTTTCCCCGTTGCTTCTCTTCTACCTAATGAACCACCGTTACCGACACTTTTTCCGGTGAAACTACCTAAATATGGTTTTCCAGGGTTAATACTTTTATATTCAGCCATCATCCAGTCCATTTCCCGCTCACTTGTTCCTACATCCGGTGCCGGGATATCTTTATCTGGTCCGATAATCCCGTTAAAATAACGAACATATTTTTCACAAATTAAATGTAGTTCTCGTTCTGAAAAATTTCTTGGATTGATGACAATGCCACCTTTTCCGCCACCAAATGGTACATCATGTAAAGCATTTTTTAACGTCATTAAAGCAGCAAGGTTGATTACTTCTTCTTCATCAACTTCTTCATGGAAACGGATGCCGCCTTTATATGGTCCTAGTGTATCATTATGTTGCACCCGAAAGGCAAGTATTCGCACAACTTCTCCACTTTCTCGAGCAATACGTAGAAAAGATTTATGTATATAATTTGGGGTAGAAAGAATAGCGGCTAATGAATGAAAAGCTTTTTCGCGATTACTCCATGTTAAATGGGGCAGAAATGTTTCATCTTCTTTAATAAGATTTAATGAATGGTCAACAATAGTACCCGTTTGGGCCATTTATATCCCTCCAACAAATGTGTCATTCTATATCGGCTTTATCAAAACTTATTATTATTTATAAACATAAAGATGGAATAACTTGCATTAAAAAGCTAAAATCGTTTATTACTAAGATTAGTATGCTAAACTAAAAGGGAAATGTACCAACATTTTTTGAAAAGGAGCTGTCATTTCGTTTGACACAACAGGATTTTACAAAAGGATCGATTCGGAAGCAGATGATAAATTTTGCTGGTCCGATTATTTTAACGAACATATTACAAGTTTCCTATCAATTGATTGATAGTTTATGGATTGGAAATTTAATTGGTGATAAAGCTTTAGGTGCTGTCACTATTTCATCTACTGTTATTGTTACTGTGTTAGCCTTTATTATTGGCATTAATAATGCAACATTAACAATTTTATCTCAGCTAAAAGGGAAGGAAGACCATCAAGGATTGGTCCATTATGTGAATGCCTTTGTAGTGATTTTATCCTTACTTGCATTATTACTCGGAGTTTTCGGTGTAATCTTTTCTAAAAATATATTAGACTTTTTAAATACGCCTCATGAGATGCTTAATGGAGCAAACATCTACTTACAGATTAACTTTTTCGGTATTTTATTACTAATGGGTTATAATTTTATTGGCACTGCACTTCGGTCGTTAGGGGATAGTAAAACACCTCTTCGATTTGTCTTTATTGCAGTTGTCTTAAATACAATATTAGATCCGATCTTTATTGCCGGATTTGATTGGGGAATTGCTGGTGCAGCATGGGCAACGGTCATCTCACAAGGCACCGCCTTTTTACTTGCATTCATTTATACCCTTCGTAAAAAAATGATTCCATTTACCATACCGAGACGACCGAAATGGGAAGAAGTATGGCTGATCTTTAAATTAGGGATACCTGCAGGTCTGCAAATGATGGTAATCCATGCTGGAGTAATGGCCATCTTATCTGTTGTAAACTCCTTTGGTGCTGCAGTTGTTGCTGGGTATGGTGCATCACAAAGGATAGATAGTTTAATCATACTTCCGGCAACTGCCTTAGGAACGGCAGTGAATGCGATGGTCGGACAAAATATCGCTGTCCATCGGTGGGATCGGGTAAGGCAAATTGCAATTTATGGGGCAATCTATAATTTTTTCATCATGGTGACGGTTGCGACTGTAGTCTTTATCTTTGCTAAATTTTTGACACGACTCTTTTTAAATGAAACGGAAGCGATTCAATTTGGAACGGATTACTTAAAAATCATTGCCTATTTCTATCCATTTATCGGTCTTAACTTTATTTTAAATGGAATTGTAAGAGGATCTGGAGCGATGTATCAAGTATTAGTGTTAAACATTATTTCATTTTGGTTGTTAAGATATCCGTTGTCTTATATCTGTTCAAGTTTAATGGGTCAAAATGGAATCGCTGTTGGAGTCGGTATTAGTTTTGTAATTAGTAGTTTCTTTGCCTATGCTTATTTCCAGTGGGGAGGTTGGAAGAAGAAACGGTTATTTAAAGACGGAGGCTGATTGAAAGGGTCAGCCTCTAAGCTGATTATTGAACTTATCCTTCATATGTTTTATAAAATTCAATTGCTTTTTGAATATATTCTGTTTCTTCAGGGGGAACATCTTCTTCGTAATAGATTGCTTGAACGGGACAAACGGCTTCACAGGCGCCACAGTCAATACAAATATCTGGATCGATAAAAAACTGGTCATCACCTTCAGCAATACAATCAACAGGACAAACATCAACACAGTCTGCAGCTTTTTCCCCGATACAAGGGGAAGTGATAATATAGGCCATTATCTTGCTCCTCTCCTATTATGGATTGATGCTAAGTAAGATACCGTTCATTCGATTTAAGTTTTTCCTAATTTTAACTGCACTTAAATAGTCAATCTTATCATGATAGGTTTCTTCTTGTTCGAGTTGTTCTTCATAAGCTAGTTGTTCATATGCCTCTATATTGTTTCCCGTTGATTCCTCATAATCCATAAGTAAGTGATTTTCTAATTGTTGCACATTTTGACTGATTTCATTTAAGTTTTTTGTGATGGCAATGGCCGCGTCCAAACGCTCATCACCGTGTAAATAGGCAATCTGTTCGGATTGGCGATATTGTTCGTGTAATTGTTCTTTAATAGAAGTGAGTAATGTCTGATGTTTTTGATCGACAATCATATGGTCAAGAATTTGGATCGTATCCCCCATTAATGCTTGCAACCGTTCGAAAGCGTCACCCATATCAAACCCACCTTTTTTATTTTCTATCCTAATTTATTATTTACGAACGTTTTTCTGCTTATACAGTTGAATAGAAGTAATGATATGCTTTGTTAAAATTTGTCAATAAGGATTTACTTTAATAGAATATTTTGTCAAGATTATTTTATAAAAACAGAAGAGAGGAATGTAAAATGGAATACCGAAGAATTGAGAATGATTCAGATTTGCAAAAAGCATTTGCCATACGGGAAGAAGTGTTTGTAAAAGAACAGAATGTTCCATTGGAAGATGAATTTGACGAATTTGATCAATTGAATGGAAGATGTGAACATCTTCTTGTTTATTTTAGTGGGACACCAGTTGGGACAGGACGGCTTAGAGTGGTTGACGGCGTAGGTAAATTAGAAAGGATTTGTATATTAAAGCCATATCGTAATTTAGGAATCGGTAAAATAATTGTACAAGCCTTAGAAAAAATAGCAAAAGAAAAAGGAGTGACAAAAGTTAAATTACATGGCCAAACACATGCAGAAGGTTTTTATCTTAAGTTAGGTTATAAAACAGCATCGGATGAATTTATTGAAGATGGTATCCCCCATTATGTCATGGTGAAAAAATTGTAGAAAAAATATGTTTGATTTATATACTTACTTATTTGACTAGTTGCGATTGTCTAGGTTGGCAATCGCTAATTTATTTTGATTAGGTACTGATTAAATTTTAAAATTAATATTGTATAATTATCAATATTTAAACAATAAAAATGGATAGGGGATAGGTTATGGGATTATTTTTTACATATGTATTCGTCGGATTAGCCATTGCAATGCCAGTAGGTACGATTACGGTAGAAATGTCTAAGCAAGGTTTAAAAAATGGTTTTTTGCATGGTTGGGCTGTCGGCTTAGGTGGCATGACGGTTGATTTCATTTTAATTGCTGCTCTTTATTTAGGTTTCGCATCCATTCTTCAACAACCATTTATCCAAGTACCAATGTGGCTAGTCGGTGCTATTTTTTTATTGTTCATTGGTTTAGATTCCATTAAGAATGCCGATAAAGATATCACACCATTAGGTGAAAAGCCTAAAAAGTCTCTTATCTCCTCTTATCGGAATGGATTTTTAGTTGCGATTTCTCCTGGAAATATTGCATTTTGGTTAAGTGTTTTCGGCACTGTATTAACGAATTCTTATGATCATAAAGAGCCAATGTTATTTTTCCTTCTTGCATCAGGTGTTTTGACAGGGATCGTCATTCATGATATCGGTTTATTGACGATTTTAACTTACACGAGAAAAATCATGAGCCGTACATTGATTAAGTCTATTTCTATAATTGCCGGGTTCATTTTAATCGGTTTTGCTGGTTATTTTATCTATGAGTTTATTGTTGGTATCAGTAACTTCATTTAAATGATATAGCAGTTTTGGAGGTAAAGATTTTTCAATTGATAATTGTTTAGGAGATAATCACCATACATATTGGTAAAACAATAAAGGAAGCTAAAGTTGTCCAGAAAATTGTTTTCGAGACGGCAAGTGGTGAAGCATCAAACTTTTCAGCAAGTATTGCAGCATTCACCGCAACCGGCATACAAGATAAAATAAATAAGACAGAGGCAATAGTTCCTTGGATATTTAGTAAAGTGAGTATGAAAAACGCGATAAATGGTGCAATTAATGTTCGAATACAAAAACCGGCATAAAAAGTGATTTGAACATGTTTTTTTAAACTGGAACGTGTTACTCTCATCATTTGAGCACCTAATAGGCATAAGACGATTGGTGAATAGCTATCTGCAACCATCTCAATTCCAATTGTAATCCCTCTTGGAAGTTGCCATTCGAAGATGTTAAAAGGGAAAGCAAAAAGAGTTGCATATATAGCAGGAAGTTTAAATATGGTTGTGAACGCATTTTTTGCTGAAAAATGTGAACGGGCAGCAAAATAAACACCAATGGTATTGATTAATATTGTTTGTAAGATAACATATATGGCGGCTTTTTCTAAGCCAAGTTGTCCTAAAGTTAAAAGGACCAGAGGTAAACCGTAATTGACACTATTTGTAAATGTAGCAATTAGAGTCAATCCTGCCGTTTCCGGTTCTGGAAGTTTTAATAGTTTACTAGCCATCTTTGCCACTAACCACATAAGAATAATGTAAAGGGTAGAGTAAACAAAAGTCAAAAAAACATCTTGAAACACAATGTCTGCTTTTAATATTGTGTCAAAAATTAACATGGGTGTTAAAAAATAGAGCACAAGTGTTAATATCGGTTTAATATTTATGTTTTGAAAATATACGAGTACAGCGCCTGCAATAACGGGGATAGATAAAGGAATAATGGCATTAAAAATAGTATGTAAAATCGTTTCCATCATCAATAATCAACTTCCTTTTCAGAATAGTTAAAAAAATAAACACATTCATCATTTTACAATATTTAGTATGATGAATACAAAAAAATGGAATAGAAAATTATCGTAATACTAATCCGTAAAGGACTGGTATTTTTTTGTGAATTTTATTAAAATCAATAAAAATTTATTGAAAATCAATAAAAAACAGCTTATAATGGTTGGTAAAAAAAGAGGGGTGTTGGTATGGAAAAGGGAAAAATTTTATTTTTAAAATCAGCGATCATCTTGCTTGGAGTCATTATGTTTGCCCTCTGTATCGGATTGGCTGAATTAGCGAGATATACGGCAAAAACGAATCCTGAATATGCATATTTACGCTATCCAATTTTATTTGGTATGTATGTCACAGTCATCCCATTTTATATCGCTCTTTTTCAAGCTTACAAAATATTGAAATACATAGAAATAAAAAATGCTTTTTCACAATTAGCGCTTCAATCACTACAAATAATCAAGCGATGCGCAGTGACTATCAGCATTTTATATGTTGTCGGAAGCATAGGATTGCTGTTATTAAATGTTCTACATCCAGGAATATTCCTTGCTGGAATTACTATTATTTTTACATCCCTTGTCATCGCAGTATTTGCTGCCGTCCTTCAAGCATTATTTAAAAGTGCATTGGAAATAAAGGAAGAAAATGAGTTGACGATTTAAATTTTCGTTTTAGGGGGATATCTGACGTTGTTCTCGTTCATTCTCATTATTTTTTTTGTTTCTATCACAATTCTGGCCATTAAGATGAGGAAAAGGCCTAGTTCAACTGGAAGGCCGTATAAGTGTTCCTATGTGATCTGCATCTTATTGGTTTTAAATTGGCTTCTTTATTTTGCCGGTTTTTATACAATATTACCTTTACAAATCGCGGATATTATGTTTACTCCAATTTGGTTGATATTATCGTTCTTAGGTTTATTAATTGCTTTTATCGAATATAAAAGAAGCATGGGAATTGCAGTTCCGATTGCTTGGCTTTCCATTATTAGCTTGGTTTTTTCACTAGTCCTCTATGGAATAGGTAAGATGTAGTTCTTTAATGACAACTGCATTGGAAAAAGGAAAAAATGTGGTGAAACAATAGAAGGGATATAATGGGGAGGTAAAATGAATATTTATAATACAGTTCCTTATTTTATCAATTATTACGAACCGACAGAGGAATTTTTAAAAACTTATCAGAAAACATTTGCTCCACATTTTCGTGAATATTTTCTATATCATTGTAAAAACCCGGATGACAAAATAAAAGTTGCTCATCAAAGGTATAATTTAAATGATATTAGTGAGATTTCTAAAAACATAGAAAAATATATACAGGAAATTGCCAAGAGTTATCAGAAGAAATATAATGTTCAATTTGAAAAGGATGTTCATATTATTGTAGGGATGTTTGGATCGAATGCCTTTTGCCAGCGAGAAATTATTCCGGAAGTTACATTTTGTGTAGAAAAATTATCACCTAATGCTGAACATTTAAAAGTGATTATTGCTCATGAATTCGGCCATGTCCTTCACCGAATATTTTCTTACCAGGAGAGGATGGACTGGTACTCTGTCCAATGGTATCATCCATACACGATGTTACTAGAAGAGGGGTGTGCTACATATTTTTCTAAGCAAGTTTCGAAAGCAAAAACATCCGTATATTTTTCTTATGATGAAAATGGGGATGAGTGGTTAAATTTTGCAATAAATAATTTCAAGTTAATTTTGAATGCGTTTTTGGAAGATCTGGAAAAATACTCTCATGAACATATATATTATGAATGGTTTTCGATTAGCGGAGGGAAACGCTTTGGTTATACAAGGTTAGCCTATTATATCGGTTATCGTGCCGTGAAAAAATTAATTGAAAAATATGGAGAATTAAAAGGTATTACGATTTGGCGAAATCCAAGCTTTTTCGATCAAATGAAAGAGATTCTAGTAGAATTAAAAAATAGTTAGGCCAAATATGATAATTCTAAATTATATTGAGGAGTAGTTCTTAGGTGCGTTTTGTCCTGTTATCTTCCACAATAATCTATAGGGAGTTATACTTCTCCGAACACTTTTTTTACGATTGATCTGCTTATCTGCGAGAGAAAGGTTTTCATGACGTCTATGAACGTTTTTTTTCGGTTTACTTAAGAAAAAACTGTTTTCATCGAGTGGGTGAGTGCACTTTTTTTCAGTTTACTTGGGAAAAACTGTTTTCATCGAGTGGATGAACGCACTTTTTTTCGATTTACTTTGGAAAAACTGTTTTCATAACGTCTATGAACGCATTTTTTTCGGTTTACTTAGGAAAAACTGTTTTCATCGAGTGGATGAACGCACTTTTTTTCGGTTTACTTGGGAAAAAACTGTTTTCATCGAGTGGATGAGTGCACTTTTTTTCGATTTACTTTGGAAAAACTGTTTTCATAACGTCTATGAACGCATTTTTTTCGGTTTACTTGGGAAAAAACTGTTTTCATCGAGTGGGTGAACGCATTTTTTTCGGTTTACTTAGGAAAAAACTGTTTTCATGACGACCATGAACACATTTTTTTCGGTTCACTTAGGAAAAAACTGTTTTCATAACGTCTATGAACGCACTTTTTTTCAGTTTACTTGAGAAAAACTGTTTTCATAACGTCTATGAACGCATTTTTTTCGGTTTACTTAGGAAAAAACTGTTTTCATAACGTCCATGAACGTACTTTTATTCATTTACTTTCGAGGAAACGGTTCTTAACACGTCCATAACGCAAAAAAATGTAGGGGACACGTTAATGGTGTCCCCAAGCCTCTTTAAGAGTTTCCCCATACGCTTTCAGCAATTTGGATTAAGTGTTTAATTTTATTCCATTGTTCTTCTTCCGTTAAAAGGTTCCCTTCTTCTGTACTAGAGAATCCACATTGTGGGCTAATCGCTAAATTTTCCAAAGGTATAAATTGACTCGCTTCATTTATTCTATTACGTATATAGTCTGCATCTTCGAGATCAGGGAATTTGGATGTAAGTAAACCGAGTACGACTTTTTGATTTTTACGTTTAAAGCTCCTTAATGGTTTAAAATCACCTGAACGTTCATCATCGTATTCTAAGAACAGACCGTCAATGTCTAAGTCTGTAAAGATCGTGTCTGAAATATTTTCATAACTGCCTTCAGCAAAATAGGTTGATTGGAAGTTACCGCGACATATATGCATGGTTATCACTAAATCATCAGGCTTTTCGCTAACAGCACCATTTATTGCATGAACTCTTGAAGCTATAATTTCATTCACTTCTGTACCATATCGTTCCTTCACGAGCTTAATGCGATTTTCGTCAACAAAATCGCTCCAAGACGTATCGTCTAATTGTAGATATCGACACCCAGCGTCATAAAATGCTTGAATGGCTTTTTGATAAGCAACGATTGTATCTTCTATAAGGGTTTCGAGATCACCTTGATAGTATTCATCGGATTGGAATCGTCCAATTAACATATTTGGACTTGGAATGGAAAACTTTGCTACTTGTGTCCCATCACCATGTTTTTCAACGGTTTCTTTTAAAAATTGAAAATGCTCAATCATATAATGGTTATCAAAATCAATTTTATCCACTATTTTAATTGCCTTATTTTTAGGACTTGGACCTTTGAAGCGATTCACATACTCAGCTTCAAACCAATCAACTCCTTTTAATCCAGCAAGAAAATCTAAATGCCAATATTCCCGTCGAAATTCGCCATCTGTAATTGATTTTAGGCCAAGTTCAATTTGTTTTTGCACAAGCTTTTCAATTTCTTCATCCTCAATGGCTGTTAGCTTATTTTGGCTGATATCACCATTTTGGAATGCTTTTCTAGCCTCTTTTATCACCTTAGTCCTTAAGAAACTACCAACATGATCCGCATAAAAAGGAGCTTTAATCGATGTTTTGAGTGCCATTTTCATACCCTCTTTCATGAATTAATATAATAAAAAACCTCTTCTTAAAAATAAGAAGAGGTTAGTATTCAACATAAATTGGATTCATCTCTTCTTATCTTCAAG
Source organism: Pallidibacillus thermolactis (assembly GCF_025660415.1). NCBI lineage: Bacteria > Bacillati > Bacillota > Bacilli > Caryophanales > Bacillaceae > Pallidibacillus > Pallidibacillus thermolactis. The sequence goes on along the minus strand of NZ_JAOUSE010000008.1, from coordinate 23,633 downwards.
CAATCATTGCTTTCTGGATTTGGCACAGTACTATAAAAGTCCGCTGCCGAGGCTTCGTTGGGCCAGTCCCTCCACCTCTCTTGATAAGAATACTGAAAATATGAAATTATTTAATTGAAATAAGAATAAGTAATTTTTGTAAAAATGTCAACTGTTTTTGGATATGTTTATAGATAGATTGAATGTATTATAATGAATTTTTGGAAAAGTTTTACTTATCCGATATAATAGAGTTGTACTAGATTATAAAGTGAAAGGAGAGCTGTTTATGAACAAAGAACAATTGCAACGCATCCAATCAGGCAAAGGATTTATTGCGGCCCTTGACCAAAGTGGAGGAAGCACACCGAAAGCTTTACGAAATTACGGAATTTCGGAAGATCGATATTCTACAGATGAAGAAATGTTTAATTTAGTACATGAAATGAGAACGCGGATCATGAAAAGTCCTGCTTTTGATTCAAAATATATTTTAGGTGCAATTTTATTTGAAAATACAATGGAACGTAAAATTGATGATCGTTATACAGCAGATTACTTATGGGAGAAAAAAGGGATTGTCCCGTTTTTAAAAGTAGACAAAGGATTAGATGAGCTAAAAGAAGGTGTTCAATTAATGAAACCAATTCCTCATTTAGAAGATTTATTGAAAAGAGCAAAAGAACATCGCATTTTCGGTACTAAGATGCGTTCGGTTATAAAAGAGGCTAATCCTGTTGGGATTAAGAAGATTGTTGAACAACAATTTGAAATAGCAAAGCAAATTATGGCTGCTGGCCTTGTTCCCATTATTGAACCGGAAATTGATATTTACAGTCCAGATAAAGCGAAATCAGAAAAAATAATGAAAGAGGAATTCTTTCACCATTTAGCAGAACTTGATCAAGATGCAAAAGTGATGTTTAAACTATCTTTACCAAGTGAAGATAACTTCTTTAAAGATTTATTAGAAGACCCACGAGTTGTCCGAATCGTTGCTTTATCTGGGGGGTATAGCCGTGATGAAGCGAATGAAATTCTTGCTCGAAATAAAGGAATAATTGCGAGTTTCTCCCGTGCATTAACAGAAGGTTTAAATGTTCATCAAACAGATAAAGAATTTAATGAAACATTAGAAAAAGCAGTTCTAGCCATTTATGAAGCTTCCATTCAATAACATTGTCACGAACACACCTAAAGCAAAACAAGCTTTGGGCTTTTTAAAAGATAAGACATATGGGTATTGATGACATAGTGAAGGAAAATATTAAAATTTTATTTCAAAAGTAACGATTGTTGTTATATAATCTTAATGCTATTATCCTATTTTTATATTTTTATAGGTCATTTATACTGATTTGTTGTTGAGGGAGGTAACGGATTGAATATTCAGGATGGGAAAGAAGGGCTGCGGCGCAGAAAGAAACAACAACAAGCAAAAAAGAAAAGGCAAAAAATTTATATAACCTTATCTCTATTAACGGTATTGTTTGTTGTGGGCGGTGGCGGAATTCTTTTATGGCAATCTATTAAAGAAACGAAGCCCATTGGAAATGTCGAAATGCATGTTAACAAGTCTGTTTTAGCTGTTGTGAAAAAAGAAGTACCTGAACGAAAAATTGAAACAATTACCGTAAGTGCAGCTGGAGATTTTACCCTTGGCTATGATGAAGATTATGGTTACACTGGTTCGTTTGTACATGAAGCAGATACAAAAGGATTAGAACATTTTGTTGGTGGTTTAAATGATATTTTTAAAAATGATGATTTTTCAACGGTCAACTTAGAAACGACATTAACGACATCAACACAAAAGGCACAAAAGAAATTCCGATTTAAAGGTAATCCTGAATATGCCAAAATTTTAACAATGGCAGGAATTGAAGCGGTTAACCTTGCGAATAATCATATTTATGACTATTTAGAACAAGGCTATCAAGATACGATGGCCAATTTGGAAAAGGAAAATATTGGTTACTTTGGGTATGATCGTAAATATATAGATACGATCAATGGTATTAAAGTTGGTGCATTAGGATATGAAGGATGGTCAGATACCCAAGAGATTCGTAATCAAATAGAGAAGGATATTCAAAGTTTACGAAATCAAGGTGTTCAGTTAACAATTGTACACTTCCATTGGGGGATAGAACGTCAATATGTTCCTACTAAAGCACAACAAACATTGGCCCGATTTACGATTGATAGCGGTGCCGATTTAGTTTTAGGCCATCATCCGCATGTTGTTCAAGGCATTGAGGAATATAATGATAAATTTATTGTTTATAGTTTAGGGAATTTCATGTTCGGTGGTAATAAAAATCCAAGTGATAAAGATACATTTGTATTTCAACAAAAATTTTATTTTGAAAATGGAAAATTATCCAATAAAAAAGAGATTGATATCGTGCCGTTCTCCATTTCCTCAACAACGCATCGAAACGATTTTCGTCCAACCATGCTAACTGGAGAAGAGCATGATCGCGTTCATGCAAAAATTGTTCATGTATCAAATCAAATAAATGGTTCTAGTTGGTTAGTGTATGAAGTAAAGGGACCAATCGTTTCGGCAAATGAATAAAAATTAGTGTCAAAAAAATACCAGCCTTATTTGGTGAAATAAGAGGAGATATTCATCCCCATCTATATCGATGGGGATTTGTTAGTTCAGTTATGATTGATCATTTTACAAAAGAAGCGCTCGTTTTCTTCTGTTCGTAATGGTTATGATTTCGTAATTTCTAATACCATTTTGCCTTTTGCTTTACTTTCAATAATTTCTATATGAGCCCTTGAGGCTTCCTTTAATGGGATGATTTTGCCAACAATAGGCTTCAGTCCACCATTTTTTAAAGCAGCTTCAATTGCTACTAAACTTTCATTATATTCATGTACCGGAGCATTCCAAACTGCCATACCAAGGATATCTGCTTCTTTTGCCATGGTGAGTCGAGGGTTAAAATCAAGGGAACCACGGTTGCCAACGACAACGATTCTCCCGAATTTGTTAAGATATGTAAAATCTTGTTCTAAGTTGACATTCGCTAACATCTCTAAAATGACATCAATTCCTTTAAAATGGGTCAGAGAAGGAAGGGTGTCTAAATAATTTGCTACACTATGATTTAACACAATATCAGCACCGGACTGTTTGACTAATTCTATCCCTTCTTCTGTACCAGCAGTTCCAATGACGTTCGCGCCAATATATTTTGCGAGTTGGACAGCCAAGAGACCGACACCACCAGATGCCCCGTGAATCAATACGGTTTCACCAGGTTTTATCCGAGCGCGGTGGAATAGAGCTCGATAGGCTGCAGTTGCTGGTATTCCCAAAGCAGCTCCTTGTTCAAAGCTAATGGATTCTGGTAAAAGATAGACCGCATCTACATCACAAACAACTTTTTCTGCATATGTACCTGTTTTTCTTCTAGCTAAGGTTGATGCAACAAATACACGATCCCCTGGTTTTAAGCGCGTTACCCCAGGACCGATGGCATCTACTATACCTGCACCATCAAAACCGGGTATATACGGTAACTCAGGTTCGAAAAAGGCATATCCTCCTTGCCGGATATACGTTTCGGCTGGATTGACACCGGCATAGTACAATTTTACCCGGACTTCGTTTTCATTAGGTACAGGTTCTTCAACATCCACATACTTTAAAACTTCAGCTCCACCAAAAGAAGACATTTGAATGGCTTTCATAAAATCCCTCCTTCATTTATAAACGATCTATCTTTATATGATAGTATATTTTGATTTTTAATTAAACTGTTTTGGAAATTTTCAAAAAATATTTATTTAAACTCTACTTTTCTTAAACCTTTATGATCGAGAATATCTTGTATACCTTCTTCACAAACGCCAAATGAGCGCCAAGAGCAGGTTTGGCAAATATGCTGTATATCTTTTGGTACGACAAACCTGCGGATTCGTTCTTCAATTTCTTTCCATTGTACGTCTTGCCCAATTTTCAACCTTAATTTTTCTAAAATTTCATGGTCACGTTTGTAAATATGTTGATCTTCACAATGATATTTACCCGAGTTTGGGTATTTTTCACATAATTGATCTGGACCATCAACAATTTCAATCCACGTGTTGGGGTTTTCACGTATGTTTCGATGCATATAGGTCATATTTTCAATATATTCTTTTGAATAACCCATTCCACGAAATCCGACAAGACAAAAGAGATGATGTCCGCGTAATTGATACATTTTATCCCCCCTAGACCATAATGTTAACGTGAAAATTATCAGGTTTACTAAAATATAGCATATCAAATTGCATCTGCTTTGTGCAGTCATTTTTACGATTACTTCTTCCGAATATAAAGTAAAAGTAAGGAATAAACATATTTTGAAAGGGGTTTCATTATCAAGTAAACAGTTTCGTTTTGAAAAATAAATTTAATGGAGGAGAAATGATGTCTCAAGATGATAAATTATTTGATACTTCTGTTGTTCATGATGGATATGATGCGAAAGGAATGTTAGGCAGTTTATCGGTACCTATTTTTCAAACATCAACATATGCTTTTGAAACAGCTGAACAAGGGGAAAGGAGATTTTCTGGAAAAGAAAATGGGTATATTTATACACGTTTAGGTAATCCGACCGTCAGTGTTTTAGAGGAGCGGATTGCTGCTTTAGAAGGGGGAGAAAAAGGACTGGCTTTTAGTTCTGGTATGGCTGCAATTGCAAGTATATTAATTGCACTTACAAAAACGGGGGATCATATCATATGTTCTGCAGGATTATATGGGGGTACATTTAGTCTGTTCAATTTGTTGAAAGAAAAATATAAAATTCAGTTCGATATTTCAACAATGGAAACGAGAGAACAAATTGAATCATTAATTCGTCCAGAGACAAGATGTATATACGTGGAGACCCCGATTAATCCAACGATGAAACTAATTGATTTACAAATGGTTGCCGAAGTTAGCAGTAAACATCAATTACCTGTTATAGTTGATAATACATTTGCTACACCGTATTTACAGCGACCGCTAGAGTTGGGATGCGATGTCGTTATTCATAGTGCGACAAAATATATTGGCGGTCATGGTGATGTAATTGCTGGACTTGTTGTCGGAAAAGCGGAATTTTTAAATCAAGTAACAATGACCACATTAAAAGATATTGGTGGCGTTTTATCTCCGTTTGATGCTTGGTTATTATTAAGGGGGTTAAGAACATTACCTGTTCGAATGGAGCGGCATTCACAAAATGCGGAGAAAATATTTTCACTGTTAAAAGATCATCCAAAAGTCGCTGCCGTTTATTATCCTGGTGATCCGGAAGCATTTCAATATGAAATTTTCAAAAAGCAAATGTCCCTTGGTGGCGGGATGATTTCTTTTGAAATTGAGGGTACAAAAGAAGATGCCCAACATTTTTTAAATTTGTTAAAATTAATTAAAATAGCAGTAAGCCTGGGAGACACAGAAACGTTAATTGAACATCCTGCAACGATGACCCATGGATTGCTTTCTCAAGAAGAAAGAGACGCGGTTGGAATTCGCGATCAATTGATTCGCCTCTCAGTAGGTTTAGAACATTGGAAAGATATTTGGGCAGACTTAAAACAGGCATTGGATCAATTATAAAGTGCATATTTTCATCTTGTTATATTTTATCTGAAATATATTTTAAAAAAATAATAGAAAAAGATGTTGACGACGAATATTAACTATGTTAATATAACATTCGTCGGTTGTTCAAACACGTTACACCATAAATTTCCAGTTTTTTATGGAGGGGTAGCGAAGTGGCTAAACGCGGCGGACTGTAAATCCGCTCCCTCTGGGTTCGGCGGTTCGAATCCGTCCCCCTCCACCATTTTGTTATGGCGATCGTGGCGAAGTGGTTAACGCATCGGATTGTGGCTCCGACATTCGTGGGTTCGATTCCCATCGATCGCCCCATAAATATATGAATTTGCGCCCGTAGCTCAATTGGATAGAGCGTTTGACTACGGATCAAAAGGTTAGGGGTTCGACTCCTCTCGGGCGCGCTTTCGTTTATACCGTATTGTTCAATTTAAAATTGTATTGATGGGGCCTTAGCTCAGCTGGGAGAGCGCCTGCTTTGCACGCAGGAGGTCAGCGGTTCGATCCCGCTAGGCTCCACCAATATATAGAAAATATGGCGGCGTAGCTCAGCTGGCTAGAGCGTACGGTTCATACCCGTGAGGTCGGGGGTTCGATTCCCTCCGCCGCTACTCTTCTTATTAATAATAAAAATGGTCCGGTAGTTCAGTTGGTTAGAATGCCTGCCTGTCACGCAGGAGGTCGCGGGTTCGAGTCCCGTCCGGACCGTAGTTGAAAAAGATTTTGATAATTAATTTTGAATCTATTTTCAATCTTTATACTATGGCCCCTTGGTCAAGTGGTTAAGACACCGCCCTTTCACGGCGGTAACACGGGTTCGAATCCCGTAGGGGTCATTATAACAGCGAACCAGTCGCTGTTTTTTTTTATCAACTTGTTGATTCCACGTTTCAATATGATTCTCTTTCTTATCCTTTATCTAGATAAGACATTTATTCATTGTTCCTCTATTTAACCTCAATTTTTATTTTCCATTTACTTAGCATTACAAGGAAAAATAGTAGTACGGCTCACTGTGATGGACATACTAAGAAAAAACAGCAAAAGGAGCTGTATGCCGTGGAAGAGAAAGGAGAAACTTTAACGGTATTTGCACTGGGTGGCTTAAATGAAATTGGTAAAAATATGTATATTATAGAGTATGGTGAAGATATTATTGTAATCGATTGCGGCAATAAATTCCCTGATGAGAGTTTGTTAGGGATTGACTTAATTATTTCTGATTTTTCGTATTTAATTGAAAATGGAAAACGAGTGCGTGCGGTAATTGTAACCCATGGACATGAGGATCATATCGGTGGGATTCCATACTTTTTAAAAAAAATAAATGTTCCAGTTTATGCCACCCGCTTTACGTTAGGGTTAATCGAGTTAAAACTTAAAGAACATCGTTTATTAAGGGAAAGTACATTGTATGAAATTCATCCTAATTCAAATATACAAATCGGTTCGTTTAATTTCACCTTTTTTAAGGTAAACCACAGCATTCCGGATTGCTTAGGTATTGTGATTAAAACGCCTGTTGGAAATATTGTACATACTGGAGATTTTAAATTTGATTTAACGCCTACTAATCAAGAACGACCAGAAATCCATAAAATGGCACAAATTGGTGAGGAAGGTGTTTTACTTCTTTTGTCGGAAAGTACGAATGCCGAACGTATTGGTTTTACACCGTCTGAACAAATGGTGGAAGAACACTTAAATGCCGCTTTTTTAAAAGCTAAAAAGAAAATTATCGTATCTACATTTGCATCAAATATCAGTCGTGTTCAACAAATTGTAAATGCAACAAAGAAAACGAATCGAAAATTGGTTTTACTTGGGAGAACGATGAGGAATGTCGTTGAAATCGCCATTGAAAAGGGATATTTACGTGTACCGGAAGATATGATTGTCGATCGAAATGAAGTAAGTCAATTGGAACCGGAAAAAGTTGTTATCCTATGTACAGGCAGTCAAGGCGAACCATTGGCTGCCCTATCCCGTTTGTCTACAGGAGAATTTCGAGGTGTCGATGTCTTGCCGGGAGATACGGTCATTTTTGCAGCCGGACCGATTCCTGGCAATGAAAAAAATATTACCGCCATCGTTGATAACTTTTTTGCTTTAGGAGCAAATGTGATCTACGGAACTGGTAGCACGTCAGGTATGCATGTATCTGGCCACGGGTATCAGGAAGATTTAAAATTAATGTTAACGTTAATGAAACCAAAATATTTTATTCCGATCCATGGTGAATATCGAATGTTACATCATCATTGCTTACTTGCTGAATCCGTTGGTGTTGAAAAAGAAAATACGTTTATATTACAAAACGGTGATGTCGTTGAAATTAAAAACGGAATAGCGCGGAAAAACGGTAAAATTCCGATAGGCAATATGTATGTTGATGATGGAGAGATCGGGGATATGGAGTTTGTTTTGCGTGATCGAAAGCAAATTTCCGAAGATGGGATGCTGATCATTGTATTAACGATGAGTAAATATGATGGTAGGCTTCTTGCTGAGCCCGAAACGTTTTCCCGGGGGAAATACTAGCTCAAGAAAAATATTCATGGAACGGTATGAAAAAGCAAATTAAAAAGTCGCTTCGTACATTTATACAAGAAAAAACAAAGAAAAAACCAATGATTGTTCCAATTCTTATTGAAGTATGAGGATCGACATTAAGGAGTCATTACTTACCAACATTTTAATGCGTATGATTGGGTAACATAAGGCTTGGATGAGCTAGTTCTTAGTTCATACCAAATATAAATGAGGATGTGATGGTGTTGGCTGAAAGAGATCAAAGAAGAGGTCAAAGAAGAAATCAAAATCAAACAGATAACAGTGTAAGTGAAGCTGTCGGAACAGGCGCAGGTGCTGTTACAGGAGCAGCAATCGGTTCTGTTTTTGGTCCATTAGGTACTGTCGCTGGTGCTGTGGCTGGTGGAGCGTTAGGTAATAAAGCTGGTGAAAATGCCGATAATATGGATGAGAATGAACAAACAGAATAATCAAAGTTAATGATGTAAATGCTATTAACTTTTTATCAGAGGCTAATCATCGATGAGATGGTAAGCCTCTATTTTTTGTAAAAAAATAACGAATTTTCTTGCGCAAAGTATATGAAACACTCTATCATAATATTAGGTGTGATTTGCTGAGAGAGCTTTGATTAAAAGAATGGGTACAATCAGCCTGTCATACCTTAAGAAAGACAAAGGGGAATTGAAACTTTACAATGGGGGGATTGAAATGATCGGTAAAACGATGATCACAGTAATTGAACATGATATTGATGAAATGGGGCATGTCAATAATAAAGTTTACCTAGATTATTTAGAAAAGGGTAGAGAAAATTGGTTTGAAGAAGTATCTGGGATGAACTTTTTAACTATGAAGGAACGCAATTTAGGTACGGTTGTTATACGTATTGAAATTGATTTTAAAAAAGAAGCTCTACTTGGTGATCGATTAAAGGTCGAAACAATCCCTGCTCAATTAGGGAACAAGAGCTTTAAGTTTAAACAAGTGATTTACAATCAACATAATGAATTATTAACAGAAGCGCTTGTTACGTGCGTTATGTTTGATCCGACAGCAAGAAAAAGTATCCCAGTGATCGAAGAAATACGAGAAGGTTTCAAAAATTGCGAATCGGTTTACAATTAAGTATAAGGCCAGTCTTGAACTGGCCTAATTTATTTTTTATATTGATTATTTTGACTGTTTACTTTATCAACATGGGCGTGTTCCTTACCGGGACCAGCATTTCCTTTTACGCTTGCTGCACTGACTCCAGCCTTTGATGGATCTTTTTTTAACCTTGCCATTCCTTTATTCCCCCCTTGAACATTTGTGTATTTATAATTTACCCTGCAAATAAAAAAATATCACCATTTTGTCATTCTGCATGGATCTTTTTCATTTACGGTTATATTATGAATAAGTTTTTCAATTACCTAGTTCGTTATAAAGAATGTTTATTTTTAGTGAAAGATATGAAGCAATATCGTCAAATACTTATATTGTGTTAACAAGCTGTTAAAATAAATCGTTTATTTGACTAAACTATGATGAATATGGATAATAATAGTGTGAAACGCTTAATTTGTTCAAGAAATCTTGACAAATATTTAATTAAAATTTTATTGTTATAATGTGGAAATTGTATAATAATAATTTCTAGAAGATAATAATTTTAAAAAAATATTTAGGAGGAATTGCAAATGTCTTTAATTGGAAAACAAGTTGAACCATTTACATTACAAGCTTATCGAAATGGAGATTTCGTAGAAGTAACAGAAGAAGATTTCAAAGGAAAATGGAGTGTTCTTTGCTTCTATCCAGCTGACTTTACATTTGTATGCCCAACTGAACTAGAAGATTTACAAGCACAATATGATGAGTTGAAAAAACTAGGTTGTGAAGTTTATTCTTGCTCAGCTGATACTCACTTTGTTCATAAAGCATGGCATGATCATTCAGAAGCAATCAGTAAAATTACATATACAATGATTGGTGACCCTTCTCATAAATTAATTCGTATGTTTGATGTGTTACGAGAAGAAGAAGGAGTAGCAGATCGCGGTACATTTATCATTGATCCAGATGGTGTAATCCAAGCAGTAGAAATTAACGCAGACGGCATTGGACGTGATGCAAGTACATTAATTGATAAAATTAAAGCAGCACAATACGTACGTAACCATCCAGGTGAAGTTTGCCCTGCGAAATGGAAAGAAGGAGAAGAAACATTAAAACCTAGTCTTGACCTTGTAGGTAAAATCTAATAGCTCTATGACCGTTTGTTTATAAGAAGGCAAGGCAAATTGAGGAGAGATCAATAAATGCTAGATGCAGATATTAAGCAGCAGTTAGAACAATATTTAAAACTTCTCGAAGGTGATGTATTACTTAAAGTTAGTGTCGGTTCTGATAAAGTATCTCAAGACATGATGGAGCTTGTAGAAGAATTAGCTAGTATGTCGCCTCGAATTAAGTACGAACGAGTTCAATTAGAACGTACACCAAGTTTTAGTGTCAACCGACCAGGGGAAGATACCGGCATTGTATTTGCTGGTCTTCCTCTTGGCCATGAATTTACATCTCTCGTTTTGGCATTATTACAAGTTAGTGGTAGACCACCGAAAGTTGAACAGTCGATTATTGACCAAGTTAAAAATATTCAAGGCGAATATCGATTTGAAACATATGTTAGTTTGACATGTAATAATTGTCCAGAAGTTGTACAAGCATTAAATTTAATGAGCCTACTTAATCCTGGTATTTCACATACTATGATAGAAGGTAAGGCTTTTAAAGATGAAGTTGAGAGTAAAGACATCATGGCTGTGCCGACCGTATACTTAAATGGCGAATTCTTTGAAAGCGGTCGTATGACGATTAAAGAAATTCTAGCTAAACTTGGTAGTGAAGAAGATCCATCGATTTATGAAAAGAAAGAACCGTTTGATGTACTTGTAATTGGTGGAGGACCTGCAGGTGCATCCGCTGCTATTTATGCTGCCCGTAAAGGTGTACGGACAGGGATTGTTGCAGAACGCTTCGGCGGTCAAATTTTAGATACAACGACAATTGAAAACTTCATCTCAGTCAAAGAAACAGATGGTGAAAAATTAGCAGCACAGTTAGAGGCACACCTGAGAGAATATCCTGTTGATATTATGGATTCTGTATCTGTTGAGCATCTCGAAAGAAAAGGCGATATGATCCATATACAATTGAAAAATGGCGCTGTACTTAAGAGTAAAACAGCGATTATTGCAACAGGTGCACGTTGGCGTAATGTCGGCGTACCTGGCGAAGAAGAATTCCGTACAAAAGGTGTAGCCAACTGTACACACTGTGATGCACCATTGTTCGCAGGTAAAAATGTTGCCGTAATCGGTGGAGGGAACTCTGGACTTGAGTCAGCTATTGATTTAGCAGGGATAGCAAATCATGTCACTGTATTAGAGTTTGCACCTGAGTTGAAAGCTGATTCTGTTCTACAAGAACGCGTGAAAAGCTTACCAAATGTAAAAGTGATTAAAAATGCTGCTACAAAGGAAATTACAGGTACAGATAAAGTCAATGGTCTAACTTATGTTGACCGTGAAACAAATGAAGAACATCATCTTGAATTGGAAGGTGTTTTCGTACAAATTGGCCTTGTGCCAAACACGGAATGGCTAGAAGGCACAGTTGAAATGGATCGCGGCCAAATTATTGTCGATAAACATGGTGCAACGAATGTACCAGGCGTGTTTGCAGCAGGAGATTGTACCGATAGTGCTTACAAGCAAATTATAATTTCCATGGGTTCAGGTGCAACAGCTGCTCTCGGTGCATTCGACTACTTAATCCGTCATTAATTTGTATTTTATTTGGTAAAAGCAGACAGAATTGATTCTGTCTGCTTTTTTTATTATGGAAGAATTTGAAGAAAGCATAAATTCCATCTCACTTCTAATAATAAAAATCAGAAGGAGGGATTTTTTTGGCGAAGCGCACCAAGAAAAATGATGCACAACAGAAAAATAAGCAAGGGATTGATTCTGCAATACAAGATACAGAATTTGCTAAGGAAATCGGAAGTGCAAAAGCAAATGAAATTCAGAAGGAAGAGGCAAAACGCCGTCGGGCAGATGGTTGGAATATAGGTTAAACAGAAAATAGAGGAAAAGGGGGCATGATCAATGACTTGGTCAAAACGAACAAAAAGGGATCGTTGGCGTTTACGAAAAACTCAAAACAATCCACCCCATGGAAAAGTTAAGTCATTTGAGGAATTAGCAGAAGAAGCTGGTAAAGATAAGAATGGAAACTAGTAATATGGATTAAAAAGAAATTTGGAGGCAAACAGGTCTTTTTTGCCTCCTTCATCTTATTTTAAGTGCTTATTAAAGAATGATTTTTCTTTTTTAAAGAAATCCAATACCGTTGTTGATTTTTATGTAAGGTAACAGGGTGTTGGAGAAAGTTGGATAACATTTCTTCTGTTAATATTTCTTCAGTTTTACCAGCGTTATACATGGTTCCTCCACGTATTAAAAGGATATGTGAAAACACAGGTAAAATCTCTTCTAAATGGTGTGTTACATAAATGAGTGTTGGACCACCGGGGTTATTTGCTAATTTTTCAATATAATGAAGTACTTTTTCCTTTTGAATAATGTCCAGTCCGGAACACGGCTCATCTAACAGTAAAAGTTTTGGTGACGCCATTAATGCGCGTGCAATGAGGACGCGTTGCTGTTCTCCTTGGGAAAGCGTATTAAATTTCGCGTCATGTAAATGGATGCAGTCCATGAACTCCATTAATTGCCGAGCTTTTTCAACATCTTGTTCGTTCACTTCGTTGTATAAACCAATCGATGCAAACTTACCACTTAAAATTATAGATTGGACCGGATCGTTGTATAACTCCCGTTGTAACGATGAACTTACCCAACCGATCTCCCTTCTTAAGTCTGGAATGCTAGTTTTTCCAAATGTTTTTCCGAGTACTTGAATGTTTCCTTCAGTTGGCCAGAAAAACCCGTTAATTAGCTTTAACAAAGTTGTTTTTCCTGAACCATTTAAGCCAAGGATGCTCCAATGTTCTCCTTTATTTAAATTCCAGGTTATGTTTTTCAATAAGTATTTACCGTCTTTTTTTAATGAAACATTTGATAATGATAACAATTCGATTCTCCTCTCTATTCGATAGTTTCGAGGTGATATCACTAGTTGTTATTCAATATCTAACTATATTTTTTGAATTGTGTAAACAATAAAGCTTTTTTGCGAGGTAGGAAAAGGATGGAAAAGCGTATAAGATAAGCATAAATGCGAATTTTATCATCGTTATTTAACAATAAATTGGCTTGTATCCATACTTCGTAAATGATATAACTTCATTATAGTGTGAGTAATTGTTTTGATGATCAATGTCATAAAAAATTCATAATGAATGTATTACATCATTTACTATTAGGAAACCATTTCTTATAAAAAGTTAGACAAACAAATAGAAGGCTGTCCAATTTTTCAAGGGCTAACCGCAAAACAGTCAATGTTGTTCTGATAATGGTTTGGCCCATTGGACAGCCTCAATCTTACATACTTTGTTTTTCTTTATCTTTTTCTTGTGTAGTTTCGTTATTTCCTTGCTTTTTTCCGGAAACAAACCAGCCAATCACGGCAATTCCAACCATAACGACCCAGAAAATGATGTTCCAAACGGGTCCTTCTACAAATGAATGTGGAATGATATGGAGTGCATCGTGAGCTAACGTATGAACAGCTAATTTTACACCGACCCAGCCGACAATTAACATCGCAGCTGTTTCTAAACTTGGTCGAGCGGTTAATAATTTAATAAATAATGCCGAAGCAAATCGGATCACGATTAATCCTGCAAGCGCACCTAAAACAATAATGATAAACTGTGCAGCATCCATTCCGCCAATGTGACCAAATGTTGTTGCAGGTAATGCAATCACTAATGCTACTGCTGCTAAAATTGAGTCAATCGCAAAGGCGATATCTGCTAATGCAATTTGAGCGACCGTAGCTTTAAAGCTTTTTGGTTTCAATTGTTTTACTTCATGATGATCCTTTTTAATAAAATGTCTGATAGCAATGTACATTAAGTACGCAGCACCGATGGCTTGAACTTGCCATACGTTGAATAAATACGAAATGATAAAGATGGCTCCAATTCGGAAAACAAATGCGAGCATTAAACCGATATCAATGGCTTTTTTCTGTAATTCCTTCGGTAATCCTTTCGCTAATACAGCTAATACTAATGCATTGTCTGCTGATAATAATCCTTCAAGTACGACAAGGACTAATAAAACAGTTCCATATTGTAAAAAAAGTGATAAATCCATAAAGTTCCTCCTTTATAAAATATGTAGTCGAAAGGAAACAAACAAAAAGAGACCTTTGAATTATGAGGTGTAATCATAATTCAAAGGTCTCGTTAACAACGGAATCGTTGCCAATAAAACCGATGGATTCAAACGATCCATGAAATGACGGCTTTATTGTTAAAACTACTCCCCTTTGACTTCACTTTTGTATTATTAATATATCAGATTCTATAAAAAAATGCATTACTTTTTTTAAAAGTTTTTTAGAATAGGTGATTATAATGATTGGAAAAAGGGGGGGATTTCCCCAACTGGCTCAAAATCAAATGTCAATATGTTTTTAAGTTCAATTGAGAAAATTTCTTAATCCTTCCACAAATAGATCGCATCTAATTTCTTGCTTCTGTAGGTGTGTTTTAGCCAACCCTTTTTCAGCAATTATTTCATTTACTTTAATTCGTTTCCGAATTTTCCAGTGAAAAGAGATTCTTTAATTGGACGACGACCATTTGGTTGTTCCCGCTCTTGTAATTTTTCAGAAAGTGCTTCTTTTTCACCTTGATAGCCGATCGCAACTAAAGCTTCAATGGCATAATCCTCTGGGATTTCTAACGTTTCGCGAGCTCTATCAAAATCAAATCCTGTCATAGGATGGGTAATTAAACCGCATTTGTTCGCTTGTAGAGCAAGATGTGCCCACGCTGCTCCTGCATCAAAAGAATGACTTTGAAGAAATTCTCCATTTCTTGTTGTTTTAGAGAGGATTAGCACAAGTACAGGCGCCTTTTTACACCATGATAAATTGAATTCACTAATAAATGGATAAAATCGTTCGCGTTCTTCTTTTGTTTTAGCAATAATAAACCGCCATGGTTGTTCATTGTAAGCAGATGGTGCCCAACGTGCGGCTTCAAAAACCGTTAGTAACACTTCTTCAGGAATTTCCTTATCTAAAAAGGATCTTGGTGACCAACGATTAATAAACATCTCATCGATTTCGTAGTCTGGTTTTCTGTATGATTTTGTTTCCGTAATTATAGTCATGAACATTTCCCTCCTGGACATTATTATATAGCAATACGTTAGTGAATCAAAATAAAGGGATCATATATTTTGAAACTATTTGTCTAATATAGTAAGGTAAAATTGAAAATCTGAATTAACTTGTTCCATCTAATTTTTTCGCATACAACAATATCGAAGAAATAACATGGATTTATAACTATGCAACAATAATGAAATAGGAGTGATCAAATGTACCGAACAGTACAAGATTTTCTGAATGATTGGAGTCGTGCTACAGATGCTACAATTAAAGTACTGGAATCGCTAACAGATGAAAAACTCGGACAAGCCATTGTGCCGGGGCATAATACTCTTGGTTGGTTAGGATGGCATTTAGTGACAAGCATTTCCTATTTTGCTTCACAAGTAGGCTTACAAGTACCGATTTCTGGTGATGTAAATTCGATTCCAGATAAGGCCAGTCAAATTGTTGAGGCATACAAAGCAGCGTCACGTCAACTAGAAGCGGAAGTAAAAGGAAAATTTACAAACGATCATTTAGTTGAAGAAGTTGAAAGCTTGGGTAGACTCATGCCAAGAGGTGACGTGTTGCGCATATTATTGGATCATCAGACCCATCATCGCGGACAAATGACCGTTCTTATCCGACAAGCCGGTTTAAAAGTACCGGGTATTATGGGACCAACAAAAGAAGATCAAGAGAAGTAAGGAAAAATAGAAATGGGGGCTACATTGAACGGCCCCATTTTTTTAACTACTTTTAACTGTGTTTGGGCTTCACTCCATTTTTATGAATTCTTTTTTACTGTCTACTTCTACTTTATACAAAGCATTCATATCTTTATTTTAAGATTTCGCATACATTTCTCAACTTCTTTAAAGTTTTTATCAATTGATTTATAATGATTCATTCTTTTAAATGTTATTTAAAAGATTTTTTCCTTCAATTTATCTTCCTATTCCATTCCATAAACATTTACACTTTAGAGTTTGTGACACATAGATATAGCAATTACAACAAAATTGGTTATTTATAGGGGGAACCAGATTCAAAAAGATGAATCTGGTTTTCCTTTTGAATGAAAGAAAGGATGGAACGATCATCAATTTAATTTATTGGTTTTCTTGACTTTGAAAGAAAAGTTTCGTGTCCTTTCAATTTAACATCGTTCATGTATATTACATTACTAGAACGTGAGGGGAGTATACTTGTAAAATGGGATAATTGCTTCTTGATAATTTGAGATGTTTCTCGATCGATAATCGGATTCTCTTTAAATTTATCTATATGATTATTTAATATATATGCACCTTTCATACATAATCCTTTTAAGTTTGCCAAGAGCGGTTTAAAACTATATTCTAATATGAAATGATAATCGAGGCTTTCGCCAGTCATAATGGGTAGGACCGGTTTTTGTTCAAAGATGTTAGGTGGTAATAAGTCAATATAGGCTTTTAATACGCCGGAAAAGGATCCTTGTAAAACAGGTGAGCCAATAATAATTCCATGCGAGCTGTGTATAGACTGTTTCATTTGTTGGATAAGCGGATTTTGAGAATCAGTGTTGAAAAGTGTTTCTGGGGGAATATCTTTTACAGAAATATGTTTAACCGAAAAACCTTCTTCAATTAGTAAAAGTCCTAAATATTTAAGAACTTGTTCAGTTTCCGATATTTCATTTGGATTTCCTGAAATAATGACAACATCACTCAAATGATTCACCCTTTCATGAATGAAATTAAATTGGTATAACGTGTGACGTTACTTATTTTGCCCCCCTTTTTTCATGCTGAAAAAAGAGGGACATTTCATGAAGTATCAACAGGCTTTGTCTTCTCTCTCACTTCCTTTTAAAATTTTTTAGCAAACGTCCAAAAATTCTTCTGCAAACTCATATCGTTCATTGTGACGATTTTCCCATTTAATTCCATTAATCTTGTACTTTTTTAATTGAGGTGAAGATATTCCAACCAACTCTTCCCTTTGTGAATAGTCTAACGTACTTATTTTGCAAGCAAGGATACGAATGTTCATGATAGTTGCATGCCAAGATATTCATCGCGAATCCAAAATTGTCGTCTTCAGTCTCTTTTAAACGGTTAAATGAACCGTTTGTAAGTCGATTAAACTTTTAAAATAGTACAGTTGCTTTTTTGTTCTTTGCAAAATCTCTTCATCAACGATCGGTTTTTCCCTATATTTATCAATTTGATCGTCTTGAATAAAGATTCCTTTAAGGTTCATCCCTTTTAACGATGCAATTAACGGTTTTAAGCTATATTCTAATGCTAAAAGATGATTAGAACTTCCTCCTGTCATAAGTGGTAATACAGGTTTATGTTGAAATACATCTTGTGGAAATAAGTCGATTAAAGATTTAAATACACCGGCGTAAGCACCTTTATAAACAGGTGTTCCAACAATAAGCCCCTTCGCTTGTTGAACAGATTGTACAATGTTTTGAATGACCGGGCTAAGGTAATTGGCGGTCATGAGGTCCTCAGAAGGGACATCTTTTACAGAAAAATGTGTAACAGACATATTTTCCTTTAACAGTAATGATCCTAAATACTTTAATACTTGCTCAGATCTAGATGTTTCAGTCGGACTCCCCGAAATAATGACGACGTCACTCAATACTTTCACCTCATTTATTTAAAATAAGTTTTTTGTTTTTGGGAAATAAGAGTTGATTGTAAATTATATAAAAAAACCCCTTTTCTTAAAGAGAAAAGAGGATGATTGAAATACGATTCGAATCATTTCTTATCTCCCAAGAAAAACTTCTTGCTGGATTTAGCACCTTTCTGAATGAAATTCAGAGGTTGCTGAAGCGTCATCAGGCCAGTTCCCTCGACTTCTCTTGATAAGAAAATTATTAAATTTGTAAACTATTGTATAACTAAAAAACAGATTAGTCAAGTAGGAATTATTGGGATTATTTTGTTGACATTTCAAAAAATTTATTTTATTATAACAAACAATTAAGTAAATAGTGTTATTCTTATCGAGAGAGGTGGAGGGACATGGCCCAGTGAAGCCTCAGCAACAGGTTCTTTTTTAGAATACTGTGCTAAATCCATCAAGCGATTCGCTTGAAAGATAAGAAGAGATATGAAGTTTATCGAACTCTTTTCTTATCGGAAAAGAGTTTTATTTTTGAATACGATAGAAAGAAGGGATACAGGTGAGGTATGGATTCTGGTTACCAGTATTTGGAGGTTGGCTAAGAAACGTAGAAGATGAAAACATGCCAACAACATTTGAATATGCAAAGGAAGTGATCCAGTCTGCAGAAAATTGGGGCTATGAAGCGACTTTGATTCTTGAATTATATTTAAATGATATAAAAGGAGTCAAAAAAGATACATTAGAAGGATGGTCTCTCGCTGCAGCATTAGCAGCTGTAACAGAAAAAATTGAAATTATCCAAGCGGTACGCCCGATTTATCATAATCCAGCTGTGACTGCGAAACAGGCTGCAACAATTGATCATATTAGCCAAGGGCGTTTTACATTAAATGTCGTATCCGGTTGGTGGGAGGAAGAAGCGAAACAATACGGCGGGGACTTTACATCCCACGATGAACGGTATGAACGAACAAGTGAATTTGTTGAAATTTTAAAAGGATTATGGACCGAAGAAACTTTTTCTTATCAAGGGAAGTATTACAAAATAGAAAATACTCATCTGTTTCCGAAACCAGTGCAAAAACCGACAATAAAACTGTATGCTGGTGGTGAAAGCGATAAAGGAAAGGAAGTCATTTCCAATTATTGTGATGCTTATGTTATGCATGGTGGTACAGTTGATGAAGTGAAAGTAAAAATTGAAGATATGAAACAGCGAAGAGCAAAGGCTGGAAAACAACCTTTGGCAACCTTTGGAATGGCAGCATATGTGATTTGTCGTGATACAGAAAATGAAGCATACGCTGAGTTAGAACGTATTACAAATGTAAAAGATCTAAGTGGTTATGCAGGCTTTAAGGACTTTACGACAAAATCAGAACTTGAACAAAAGTTACAACTTCAAGATTATTCTGTTTCGAATCGTGGGTTGCGTCCGAATCTTGTCGGTACACCTGAGCAAATAGCAAAAAGAATTTTAGAATATGAAAAAGCCGGTGTAAACTTACTCTTATTGCAGTGTTCACCTCAATTAGAAGAGATGGAACGATTTGCAAAACGAGTAATGCCAAAGGTAGAAGAACTACGTGGAGCATTAACAAAATAAAAGGGGATTTGAATATGACAAAAATTTATGTAATACATGAAAATCATGAATGGACAGCCCATTTGTTTAAACGACTGGAAGAATTAAATTTACCTTATGAAGATTGGCACTTAGGAGACGGTATGGTTGATTTAACAAAAACACCACCTGAAGGGATCTTTTACAACCGCATGAGTGCATCAAGTCATACAAGAGGACATCGTTATTCACCTGAGCTTGCCCATGCTGTACTTGCTTGGTTGGAACATAATGGGAGGAAAGTGATCAATGGTAGTCGTGCGTTACAATTAGAAGTAAGTAAAGTGCGTCAATACTTAGAACTTGAAAAATATGGCATTAAAACTCCAAAAACATTGGTTGCTGTCGGTAAAAAACAAATAATTGAAGCTGCAAAGGCTTTTGAAGGAAAAAAATTTATTACAAAACATAACCGAGCAGGTAAAGGTTTAGGTGTTCAATTGTTCCATTCGTTCGATGCTTTAAAAGCATATGTAGAAAGTGATCAATTTGAAAATTCAGTTGATGGAATAACTCTTATTCAACAATATATTGAGTCACCAGAAAAATTTATTACGCGTTGTGAGTTTGTCAATGGAAAATTCTTATATGCGGTTCGGGTGGATACTTCCGATGGATTTGAACTATGTCCGGCTGATGCTTGTCGAATTGATGATTTGTTTTGTCCAGTCGGGGAAGAAACTACGGTTCGCCCAATGTTTGAAATTCAAGAAGATTTTCATGATCCGATTATCGAAAAATATGAACAAGTATTAAAAGCGAATGACATTCAAGTTGCCGGAATCGAATTTATTAAGGATAAGGAAGGGAATATTTACACATACGATATAAATACGAATACGAACTATAACAGCGATGCAGAAGCAAGAAGTGGCAAATTCGGAATGTTAGCAGTTGCGAAATTTTTAGGAGAAGAACTTGCAAAATTAGACAATGAGGCTTTCGTGTAGGTTTTATTTGGCTTACGATTTAAGATAGAGGCTGGTAGGGCGCCTCTTTTATTCTTAATAATAAACCAGCCCTTTAAATCGCTATACTTTTCATTCTTCTTTGATTCCTCTATACTAGAACTGTAGGAGGAATGAAGCATGGAAATGTTAAAACAGTTTAATTTGGCAAGATCATCACTTCTTTCATATATAGAAGAATTAGATGAGGAAATTGTTGATAAACAATCGAAATATTTCGAGCAAACGATTCGTTGGCATATAGGTAATACTTTATTCATGTTCGAAAAGTTTTTATTTGTTTCGCGAGATATGCAAATATTACCGACAGATTATGCAGAGCTGTTTAGTGCAGATATTAGCGTATCCGATTGGAAAATAAAGCCACCAACTTTATATCAATTAGTTGAAAACTTAGTTCATCAACAACAAAGAATTAATGAGTTTAGTGAGCTGTTTTGGAAAACGGATGTGAAATTTAAGGTTCCAAATGGATCAGTCGAAACACATGGCGATTTGTTAATCATGTTAGCTCATCGAGAAGCAGAGACGCTTGGGAAAATAAAAATAATGAAACAAGTTCTGGAAAAGGAAGATCACTAAAAAGAGAAAGGGATTTATTCATTCACTTTACTTTGTGAAAGAATAGATCCCTTTTTGTGTTTTGTAGAGATCTATTAAAAAAGTGGATTGGTTACTATTTACATGAAGTTTTTGAAACTTGACAGGAAAAGTTTTCCAAACTATGATAAAAGAGGTCTGTAAAAAAAATAGGTAATTTGAAACATAAATGTAACATAATGGTAATTCGTTCGACAAAATTGATTTGTAGAATAGTAGTCAGAAATGTCAAAAGATAGGGAAAAAGGTGAGATCTTAAATGAAAAAGTCAATTGCTGTTCTAAGTGCTACGATTCTTTTAGGAACAGGTTTATATACTGCAACACCGACTTTTGCAGAAAGGCCTGCGGAGATTCAACAAAAAATAGATGAAAATCGCAATAAGCAAGCTAAAGTGGAAGAGCAAATCGCCAAAATTGAAAATGCAATTAAAGAAAATGAAAAAATAATTGCAAAAACGGAAAAAGATATAAAGTTAACGCAAGATGTAATCGACCAGTTAAATGCTGACAAAAAGCATCTTCAAAAGAAGATGGAAGAGCGCAAAGAATTAATAAAAGAACGCCTCCGACTTATGCAACAAAATGGTGGGAATAAAGCTTACTTGGATATCATTCTCGGTTCTACTAATTTTACAGAATTAGTAAGCAGAACAAATGCAGTTTCAAAAATTATTGAGGCCGATCAAAATTTAGTTGAAGAACAGAAAAGAGATGCTAAACTGCTTGCTAAAAAGGAAAAAGAATCTGAAGAAAAATTAATGAGTTTAAAAGATAAAAAGTTAGAACTAGAAGGAATCCAAGCAACAATTTCTGAACAAAAAGCGCAGGCAGAAGCACTTAAGAAACAACTACTAAATACGGAAGAAGACTTAATCCAACAAAAGAAAGAGGCAGAAGAAGCTGAAAGAAGAAGAATTGAAGAAGAACGTGCAAGAAGACAAGCTGAATTACAAGCAAGACAAGCAGAAACACAAACACAAACCCAAACAAGACAAGTAGAATCACAAATAAGACAAGAAGAAACACAAGATACACAAGCACAGTCACAAACGGCACAATCACAATCAATTAATTCAACACCATCAAAATCTTCTACAAAGAAGGAAACAAAAAAAGACACTAAGGTCAAAAATTCAACCTCAACACCATCGGCTAGTGCTGGTAATGCCATTGGAATTGTAACTTCTATAGGTAAGCAATTTATCGGTAATTCCGTATATGTTTGGGGGGCACAAGACCCTGCCAGAGGTTATTTTGACTGCTCTGGTTTTGTCAATTGGGCATTTAAACAAGCAGGAATATCTGTTGGAAGATCTACGTCTGAATTAAGTAGCCAAGGAACAAAAGTATCTGTAAATGAGATGAGACCAGGTGATCTTGTCTTTTTCGATACATACAAAAAAGATGGACACGTTGGTATTTATTTAGGTAATGGTAATTTTATCGGATCACAAAGTTCAACAGGTGTAGCGATTGCAAGTATGACAAGTGGGTATTGGAAACAGCATTTCAGTGGCCATGTTCGTCGCGTAATAAAATAATGGTATAAAGTCAAAAGCTTTCCAATGATAGGAATATAATATTTTTGGAAAGCTTTTGACTAATTTATATTTGCGATTACATGGATTAACTTCATTCTTTTTTATTTACATTGAAAAGGTGGAGGTACTAGACTGTCTTTGTCTTTATTTAGTTGGAACACTTTGCTGCCTAACAAAGCTTTTTTACCGTGGAAATTTCCGACTAACATGGGATATTCTCACGGATGCTTGTCTAATAATAGTTCTGCAATCATTAATTCCGTTTCGATATTTGGAGAAAGTTTGGCGGCAATTTCATTATTTAAAAATCTTAAAATCTTGCCAACAGGAATTTCCTCTAGCGATGCAACAGGATGTTCAGGAAGAGTTGGCGGTAGGCCGACACCATTTTCCTCAAGGAATTTCTTAAGGTCACTAATTTCTTTCTTACGAATAGCAATTAGTAAATCTTTTAAATCGTAACCCCATCATGATTGAGCATAGTATGTTTGATATGTTGCTTACACAACTAAGTGATGCAAAACGTAAGACTATGTAGCAAATACTTCCCCATAATGTATTGGTTCTTCTTTAGGATTTCCACTTAAAATACCCAAGTTCATTTTCCAACTACTTAAAAACTTTACATGGAAAATAAAAAAACGAAATCAAATATGATTCCGTTTCAGACTGTCGACAAACCCCAACTCAAATGCTTCATTTGAGTTGGGATTTGTCTTTTTTTGCTCATCATTTTCTAAGATTCTTATCTTATTTAGGCTGGACATGGTCTTTTCCATGTCC
>NZ_JAOUSE010000079.1:0-9745 GCF_025660415.1 Pallidibacillus thermolactis | reverse complement strand
GTATACTACTAGACATAGGTAGGGTCATCCTTTCTCAATTTGTTTGGTCGCAAATCTGAGAATACCCTACCTATTTTTATTTATCTAGAAATTTGCTTACACAAAATTTTATACATCATCAAACTATAGAAAACGTATTCAAGGGGAATAGGAAATATTTTTTTGTTCCATCATGCTCATTGTGTGTTATAATATCTTAGTTAATTTTCGACAAGAAAGCAGGCGAAAACATGAAAATACGTGAGGATATACGAAATATTGCAATTATAGCCCACGTTGACCATGGGAAAACAACATTGGTCGACCAACTTTTGAAACAATCTGGAATTTTTCGTGAAAATGAACATGTAGAAGAGCGAGCCATGGATTCGAACGATCTCGAACGTGAACGGGGAATAACAATATTAGCTAAAAATACTGCTGTTCAATATAAAAATGTTAAAATAAATATTTTAGATACACCAGGACATGCAGATTTCAGTGGAGAAGTAGAACGAATAATGAAATTAGTAGATGGTGTATTATTGGTTGTTGATTCTTATGAAGGTGTTATGCCCCAAACTCGTTTTGTGTTGAAAAAAGCGTTAGAACAAAATGTAACACCTGTTGTTGTTGTCAATAAAATTGATAAAGAAGCGGCACGTCCAGAAGAAGTTGTTGATGAAGTGCTCGATTTATTTATTGAATTAGATGCTACGGATGAACAATTAGACTTCCCTGTTGTTTATGCTTCAGCAATGAATGGCACGGCAAGTCTTGATCCTGATCCAGCCAATCAAGAGGAAAACATGCAAGTGTTGTATGAAACAATATTAGAAAAAATCCCAGCACCGATTGATAATCGTGAAGAACCATTACAAATGCAAGTTGCATTGCTTGATTACAATGATTTCGTTGGCCGTATCGGGATTGGCCGTATTTTCCGAGGTACTATGCGTGTTGGTGAATCAGTTACTTTAATGAAGTTAGACGGCTCGGTTAAAAATTTCCGTGTAACAAAATTATTTGGATTCTTAGGCTTAAAACGAATTGAGATTAAAGAAGCATATGCTGGTGATTTAGTGGCTGTCTCTGGAATGGAAGATATCAATGTTGGAGAAACCATTACACCTCCAGACGTACAAGAAGCTTTACCAGCATTACGGATTGATGAACCTACGTTAAAAATGACTTTCCGTGTAAATAACAGTCCTTTTGCTGGCAGGGAAGGAAAATGGGTTACCGCAAGAAAAATAGAGGAACGATTGAATACCGAATTACAAACGGATGTTAGTTTACGAGTTGAACCACTCGATGCTGATTCATGGACTGTTTCAGGTCGTGGGGAGTTACATTTATCGATCTTAATTGAGAATATGCGTCGGGAAGGATACGAATTACAAGTATCAAAACCACAAGTCATTTTAAAAGAAATCGATGGAAAAATGCATGAACCGTTCGAGCGGGTTGTCATCGATACACCGGAAGAATTCGTCGGATCCGTCATTGAATCGTTAGGAAGACGGAAAGGTGAAATGATTGACATGATCAATAATGGGAAAGGACAAGTTCGCTTAATTTATCTTGTTCCATCCCGTGGTTTAATTGGTTACAATACAGAACTCATGTCCATTACAAAAGGATTTGGAATTTATAACCATTCCTTTGAAACATACATGCCAAAACTACCTGGTAATGTCGGTGGTCGACTCCGTGGTGTACTTGTATCGATGGAAACTGGTACAGCTACGACTTACGGTATTATGCAAGTTGAAGACCGAGGTACAATTTTTGTTGAACCAGGTACAGAAGTGTATGCTGGTATGATTGTTGGCGAACATAGTCGTGACAATGATTTAACTGTGAATATTTGTAAAACAAAGCATCAAACCAACATTCGTTCAGCAACGAAAGATCAAACTGCTGTTATTAAAAAACCACGAATTTTTACGTTGGAAGAAGCGCTTCAATACATTGATGATGACGAGTATGTTGAAGTTACACCTGAATCCATTCGCATGCGTAAAAAAATATTAGATAAATCCATGCGTGAAAAAGCGGCTCGTAAGAAAAAAGAGGTATAAATGTACAGGATCCCTGTTAAAGGGATCTTTTTTTACAAAAACAATAAATTCATGTAATATGAAATTATAACAAGAAATTTAGGAAAATTCGGTCGATAAAGGGGGAAAATAAATTGGTAGAGGAAAGATTGACTTTTTTTGCGGCATTATATCGCGTTGCGGATCATCCAGACCAAGGAATGTTATTCTTATACGGAACGATTGTCATATTGAGTATAATAGCCTATAAATTAGGTTTTTCACATAAATTGCCCTTATTAAAATCAATTATTATTTATCTTTTTTTATTTCTAGGTTGCACGATTTTAAGTTTCTTAGCTGTTTTTTTGCCAGTTGCAGAAGGATTGGTCGTCATTTGTGCCGTGCTTCTTGTTTATCGAATACGGCGGTACTTTGATCACCATAAAAACAAAAAATCGATTGAAACATAAGATTGATCCCTTTTATATGAATACTATGATTTATGTTATACTAGTCCTATCCAGCATAATTGGAGGTTTAATCGTGAAAGTTCAATGTGTTATTTGTGATCGTATAGAAGAAATTGATGATGATTCACCTCTTGCGAAAATGTTAAGAAACCGGCCGATTCATACCTTTATGTGCCAAGAATGTCATGATCGGATTTCGCAAAAAACAAAGGAGAGATTAGCGACTGGAAAATTCAGGCTATATCGTGATAAAAAAGACGAAGAGGAATGGTAATTAAAGGAAAAAGAGCTGTCAGTTGTTGACAGCTCTTGATTTAGATGTGTACTGTTTATCTGTGCTCCCGTTTCTCTTTTTCGTTGTTTGACTGTTTGTTTTGTATTTGATCTAATTCCCTTGCTTTTTTATTGTTTGTTTCGTCTTTCGGTTCTTCCATTTGTTGTTCTACATCAGGGTCCAAGTCACTTGGAACCTCAGGCATAATTCTACCCATTATGTCGGCTAGTTCATTTAATACACCTTCAACTGGTTTACCGTTTTTTATATCCTCGTTAATTTCCTCTATTCGAGCCATAAAGTCGGGGTCTGCAACAACAACAGCGTTTGCTCCCATTGGATCTTTTTTCAATGCTTCAGCAACAGAATATTTAAGTGCACCTACTTTGGAACGATCTAGATCTTCATTTACATCGATGCCAACAATCGCATATTTCCCAAGAGCGACAGCCGTTGCTCGTTCAACATTTGGAACACTTCCAGCAATATTGGCCAGTCTTTGCGAAATTTTTTCGCTATCTTCTAATTTAACATCATCATAGGGTGAATGTCTTACATTCATAAATTGATTTGAATTTTCTTGATCGTTACGAGCTCGATCTGTCTCGTTATTGCTATTGCACCCTGAAAAGAAGAAAGCTATTAACAGGAGGAAAATAATATATTTTTTCAATATGACCACCTCAAAGTATATTTGTCTTCACTTAGTTTCTGTAACTTTTTCGTTCTTATTCAAAAAAAGGTGGTCATATTAATATTGTCATAAAATTAATTAGGGAATCCTTAAAAAATTAAAAAAGCTAAGCAGTTAGCCCTTGATGAGCAAATTATTCGAGTATAAAACCGGTGACGTTTTTTATCGGTTGATCTAAATTCGAACCGTCTTTAAATAAAACGTATACTGGCCCATCTTCTTTCAAAGGTTTACCTTTATAGGAAAATTGTAATATAATTTCACTTACCTTTTCCAAAGGCAGTTCGACATTTCCTTCTTTTCGTTCTAGTATCAGTTTTGTCGCCTCTTTTAATGGTTCTGCATTGTTAATAAATGGTTCGAGCGGAATGCCGAATGTACCTGTTAACATTTTCATTTTTTTAAATTGTTTTTCAGATTTTAAAGTTGGTGGATTGTATGCACCTTCACGTACTGCCCGATGCCAAAATTCGGATTCCTTCTCTTCATGTGTCACGACTTCCTTTTCACTTTGTTCTTGATTTGAAAAATATGTATCAATATCAATTTTTCGATCATCAAAAATCCAAGAACCTGAGTCAAGTGTAATGTTAAACTTCGTTTTTCCTTTAATGAATAGTATTTGTTGCATATGTTCACCTCATCCAAGATTGTTTATCCTCACAAGTTGTGTTTCCTTAAACCGAGTATACACGAAAAATTAAAGCGTTGCCAATTAAAAGAAAAGAATTGTTTTTTAGTAGATTCGTTATTTTTTATTGTATTTTAATCACAAAAGAATGGGAGAGATCGTTGTAAAATCTACTAATAAAAACAGTTTACATAATGTCCTTATCCCTAATTTCCTTGCAATTTTACTTAATTGAAGTTAAAATTTTAACAAGAACTGTTTTTGGTTGAGGGGGGAAAGATGGTGGCGTCAGAAACAAAACTTGATCATCGAGAAAAAGCCTACAGTCTATTATATAAGTATTCTGAGAACATAATTAAGCTAATCGAAGTTCAAATGGATCATTTAACGATGCCCCAATGCCCGTTATATGAAGAGGTTTTAGATACGCAAATGTTTGGTCTTTCTCGTCAAATAGATTTTGCTGTTAAACTTGGGCTTGTCGATGAAAAAGATGGCAAGGAGCTATTAGATTCAGTTGAAAGAAAACTTTCAGCTTTACATGAAGCTTCTATGAAAAAGTGACCTAATAGGAAGCTCAAACAGTTGAATTCCGACAATTGTTTGGGTTTTTTTATTATACAAATGTGAAAACTTTACATAGGTTTACGAAGCTTAGATATAATACTATAAACAAATAGTATGTCACATTTAACAAAAAACTGAAAAAGTATAACACAATATAACTTTTTTGTTGAAAAAGTATAACATTTTATATAAGATAGGAAGAGGAAGATGATAAAAAGAAGGCTGAAATCGTTTGATTATTCTCTCCTAATAGTATATGTTCTGTTAAGTATATTTGGATTAATTATGGTTTATAGTGCAAGTATGATCACATCAATCCAAATATATGAAGTTGAGAGCAACTTTTTCTTTAAACGGCAACTTATGTTTTTAATGCTCTCTTATGTTATGTGTATTGTTGCAGCTATTCTTCCATACAAAAAATATAAAAATAATATTTTTTTAATGGTCATGATATTCATGATGTTTGCTTTATTAATCGGTTTGTTCCTACGTGGTCAAACGGTAAATAATGCAACAAGTTGGATTTCTATTATGGGAGTTTCATTTCAGCCTGCAGAATTTGTAAAACTTGCGCTTATTATTTATTTAGCTGCGGTGTATAGTAAAAAACAACCATATATTAATGACTTTAATAAAGGAGTTGTCCCACCGGTTGTTATTCTATGTCTCTTTTGTTTTCTAATTGTGCTCCAACCAGATGTAGGAACTGCAGCGATTATTTTTGCGACAGGTGCTATCATCGTATTTTGTGCAGGTATGAACTGGAAAAATTTATTTAAACTATCGGGGATTGGTATTTTCCTAATTTTCATTTTCGTTTCTGTCATGTCCCTAACTGGCCATTCATTTATTACCGAAACAAGAATGGCACGTTTTACCAGTTTTATGGATCCATTTAAATATGAACTTGATGAAGGATTACAATTAGTCAATTCTTATGTAGCAATTGGTTCAGGAGGATTGACTGGTGTAGGTCTTGGTAAAAGTATACAAAAATTGGGATATTTGCCAGAAGCACATACTGATTTTATTATGGCCATTATTGCTGAAGAATTAGGTGTATTAGGAGTAGGATTTGTCTTATTTTGTTTAGGATTTATTGTATTAAAAGGATTCCATTTAGGAATGAAATGTAAGGATGCTTTTGGGAGTTTACTAGCTTTTGGTATTTCTGGATTGATTGGAATTCAAACCTTTATTAACTTAGGAGGGGTTGCTGGGTTAATTCCGATCACAGGTGTTACTTTACCATTTGTAAGTTACGGTGGAACGTCATTAATGGTCTTATCTATTTGTATAGGATTATTAATGAGTGTTTCGAGCCGAGCAAATCTCGAAATGAAAGAGAAGGAAAAATTAGATTCTTAAAACATATAGCTTATTTAGTTATCTTAAAAAGATTGAGAGATATTGTTGAATTTAATGAATTTTGGTATGATAACAACAATTCTCTCAATCTTTATATAAAAACTAGTAAAATTGTATTCGAGGTGAAGTTGATGCGGAAAATTAATAAAGTGTTAGTTGCAAACCGTGGAGAGATTGCTATTCGGATTTTTCGAGCATGTACTGAATTAAACATTCGTACGGTTGCCATTTATTCCAAGGAAGATACAGGTTCTTACCACAGATATAAAGCCGATGAAGCTTATCTAGTTGGAGAAGGAAAAAAACCAATTGATGCCTACCTTGATATAGAGGACATCATTCGCATTGCAAAGCAAAATGATGTGGATGCAATTCACCCAGGTTACGGATTTTTGTCAGAAAATATTGAGTTTGCGAAACGTTGTGAAGAAGAAAACATAATCTTTATCGGGCCAAAAGTTGAACATTTAGATACTTTTGGTGACAAAGTAAAAGCAAGGAATGCCGCTAAAAATGCAAATATACCAATTGTGCCAGGAAAAGAGGTCCAATCTGAAGCTGATATTCGGGAATTCGCCGAAAGATTTGGATATCCCATCATTATAAAAGCTGCTCTTGGTGGTGGCGGTCGCGGAATGCGAATTGTTCATTCAGAAGATGAACTAGTAGAAAGTTACAATCGTGCGAAATCTGAGGCAAAAACAGCCTTCGGTAGCGACGATGTTTATGTGGAAAAATTAATTTCTAATCCGAAACATATTGAAGTTCAAATTCTCGGCGATGCAGAAGGAAATATCGTCCATTTATACGAAAGAGATTGTTCCGTACAAAGACGTCACCAAAAAGTTGTAGAAGTTGCTCCTTCTGTTTCCTTATCGGATAAATTGCGAGAAGAGATTTGTGATGCTGCCGTACAGTTAATGAAATCAACAAACTATGTCAATGCTGGTACTGTTGAGTTTTTAGTATCCGGAGATGAATTTTATTTTATTGAAGTGAATCCGAGAATACAGGTTGAACATACCATTACTGAACTAATTACAGGTATCGATATCGTACAATCCCAAATTTATATTGCTGAAGGCTACAGTTTACATGATCCAAAAGTTGGAATTCCTGAACAAAAAAATATTCAAACAAGAGGATATGCGATTCAATCACGAATTACAACAGAAGATCCGTTAAATCATTTCTTACCAGATACTGGAAAAATTTCCGTTTATCGTTCCGGTGGTGGTTTTGGTGTTCGTCTAGATGCAGGCAATGCCTTCCAAGGTTCTGTTATATCACCACATTACGATTCGTTATTAGTTAAAGTTTCTACGCATGCCTTAACTTTTGAACAAGCTGCAGCAAAAATGGTACGAAACTTAAGAGAATTCAGGGTTCGCGGAATTAAAACAAATATTGCATTTTTAATAAATGTTATGCAACATTCAAAATTTATTAAAGGTGAATATGATACATCTTTTATTGATTCAACACCTGAACTGTTTAAATTCCCGATTCCAAAAGACAGGGGTACAAAACTGTTAACGTATATTGCAGATGTTACCGTTAATGGTTTTCCAGGTATTGAAAGAGTAAAGAAACCAATTTATGCAAAACCACGCATCCCTAAAGTTTCGGATGTAAATAACGACATTAGAGGAACAAAACAAATTTTAGATGAATTCGGACCAGAAGGATTAGTAGAATGGGTGAAAAATCAAGAACAAGTATTACTTACGGATACGACGTTCCGGGATGCCCATCAGTCGCTCCTTGCAACGAGAATTCGGTCCTATGATATGCTTAAAATTGCAGAGCCAACTCAAAAACTTTTACCTGAAGCTTTCTCTTTTGAAATGTGGGGCGGAGCAACCTTTGATGTAAGTTATCGATTCTTAAAAGAAGATCCATGGCAACGACTCGTCGAACTTCGTAAAAGAATGCCGAATACTTTATTCCAAATGTTATTTAGAGGGTCAAATGCTGTTGGATATAAAAACTATCCAGATAATGTCATCGAAGAATTTGTCAAAGTGTCCAGTCAAGCAGGTATTGATGTGTTCCGCATTTTTGATAGCTTAAATTGGGTCAAAGGAATGGAAGTTGCCATTCGAGCTGTACGTGATGCAGGGAAAATCGCAGAAGCGGCTATTTGTTATACAGGTGATATCCATGATCCAACCCGTTCAAAATACAATTTACAATATTACATTGACCTAGCAAAAGAATTAGAACAACAAGGAGCACATATATTAGCGATTAAAGATATGGCAGGTCTGTTGAAACCTGAAGCAGCATATGAATTGATTAGTGAATTAAAAGCATCGGTAAATATTCCAATTCACCTGCACACCCACGATACAAGTGGAAATGGAATTTTTACTTATTCAAAAGCGATCGATGCAGGTGTAGACATTGTTGATACAGCTATTTCATCGATGGCCGGACTAACTTCACAACCAAGTGCTAACTCACTCATTTATGCCCTCGATGGTCATAATCGAAAACCGAATATTTCTTTAAATGGTTTGAATGCGTTAAGCCATTATTGGGAAGACGTAAGGTCGTTCTATAAAGACTTTGAAAGTGGCATGAATGCTCCACATCCAGAAGTCTATGAACATGAAATGCCTGGTGGACAATACAGTAACTTGCAACAACAAGCGAAAGCTGTTGGGTTACTGAACCGCTGGGATGAAGTCAAAGACATGTATCGTCGTGTGAATTTCTTATTCGGGGACATCGTGAAAGTAACACCTTCATCTAAAATCGTTGGAGATATGGCTTTGTTTATGGTACAAAACGAGTTAGATGAGGAAACGGTCATTACTAAGGGTAAGACCATTGACTTTCCTGAATCGGTCATCGAATTTTTCCAAGGGTATATTGGAATGCCGCATGGAGGTTTTCCGAAAGAATTACAAGAGGTCGTACTAAAAGGTAGAAAGCCGTTAGAAAAACGAGCAGGTGAGCTATTAGAACCGGTTAATTTCGATCAAATTAAAGAAGAGCTGTTCCCGAAACTAAAACGGAAGCCAACAGATTTTGATGCATTAGGTTATGCGTTATATCCAAAGGTATTTGAAGATTATGTGAAAGCCTTCCATCGTTATGGAGATGTTTCGTGTATTGATACTCCAACATTCTTACATGGAATGCGTCTAGGAGAAGAGTTAGAAATTGAAATTGAAAAAGGTAAAACATTATTTATAAAACTTGTTTCTATTGGACAAGTTCAACGCGATGGAACACGGATTGTCTTTTTTGAATTAAACGGTCAGCCACGGGAAATTGTAGTTAAAGATGAAAGTGTAAAAACTGAAGTTTCGGAACGTCCGAAAGCAGATCCGACAAATGAAAGTCATATTGCAGCTACAATGCCTGGAACAGTACTAAAAGTGTTAGTCAAAAAGGGCGACCAAGTTCACCAAGGCGATCAATTAATGATAACGGAAGCGATGAAAATGGAGACAACGGTTCAAGCACCATTTTCTGGTACGGTTGAAGAAATTTATGTTTCCGACCAAGAAGCGATTAAACAAGGTGATCTCTTAATTATTTTAAGTAAATAAAAATTAGGGGCTGAAAATCAGCCCCTAATTTCAGCTTGTAGACAAAGTCCCTAAACTAGTGGCCAAATCTACAGGCTTTTTTTGTATAATAGGGATAGAATTCTTGGTTAACGGGGGAAATTTAGGATGTTATCGAAGCGTACAGACAATA
>NZ_JAOUSE010000078.1:0-10665 GCF_025660415.1 Pallidibacillus thermolactis | reverse complement strand
AAGTAGATTGTCAAAGGATCTTTTCACTTTGACAATCTACTTGGGACGTGGAACAATCCATGAATGGTTGTTGTGCAAAAAAACTTAATCTTTTTGTGTCCAAAAACTTGACGTAGATCCAGATCTTCTTGGGATCTTTTTTAGCTATAATTAAATATAATACTAAAAATCGAGGTGTTAAATGATGAAAGTACTCGTGGTCGAAGATAACGAAAATGTATGTTCAATGATTGACATGTTTTTTATAAAAGAAGGGATCGAAGGGATTTTTATTCATGATGGTAATGAAGGGTATAAACGAGCAATAAATGAAGAGTGGGACTTAATTATTCTTGATTGGATGCTTCCTGGAATGGATGGGGTTACCATATGTCGTAAAATAAGAGAAACGAAAAATATGGTCCCGATCATTATGTTAACAGCAAAAGATTCAGAATCCGATCAAGTTTTAGGATTAGAAATTGGAGCAGATGATTATGTAACAAAGCCATTTAGTCCATTAACGTTAATGGCAAGAATTAAAGCGGTAACTCGAAGGGCAAATCAAAGCAATCAAACGATGGAACAGATGGAAGTGATTGAAACGCACCATTTTAAAATTAATAAAGAAACAAGGGAAGTTTTTTTAGACGGACATATCATTCCCGATCTAACGCCAAAGGAGTTTGATTTACTTGTATTTTTCGCACAACACCCAAGACAAGTGTTCACAAGGGAACAAATTTTAGACCGGGTATGGGGTTATCAATATTATGGTGATGAGCGGACGGTGGACGTACATATAAAACGATTAAGGAAAAAAATTGGTAGAGAAAAGCAACCTTTTTTTCATACGGTTTGGGGAGTTGGCTACAAGTTTGATGAAATGGTGGAATAAAATATGAAATTTAAATACATGTATCAACAACTACTAAGTCATATTGGGATTATTACAGTTGCTTTTATTATTGTTGGTATTATTGTTTCTCAGTTTGTAGAAGCCTTAGTTTTTAAAAATAAAGAAGAAGAATTAATAAGCTACGGAAAAGAAATTGTTAGTGAATTAAATTTTATATCATTATACGATACAATTACAATTAATAAATACCAAGAAGTGTTGGATAATCAAAATATCGTCATTTGGCAGTTTGATGCTCGGGGAACGATCCAATATCCACCTGAACAATCAAATGTTAGAATTCAGTTTTCTAAAGAAGAATGGAATAGAATCATGAATGGACAAGTTTTTTCAGTTAGTGTGGATGATCGCTTAGGAAATCCGTCTTCAATCGTTGTTCTCCCTTATGTGAAAGGTGATTACTTATTAGGGGGCATTATTTTAACAGCGCCAATTCGTAATACGAAGGCCATGGTAGAGGAGTTTAATGAATATTTAGGTGTGACTGTACTAATTACTCTCGTTGTCTCATTTATTATTAGTTGGTTTTTATCTCGTATTCACGGTAAACGAATTAAGCAATTACAAAACGCAACTTCCGCTGTTGCACAAGGGAATTATGATATTAAAGTACAAGATTCAGACTTCGATGAAATCGGTGAATTAGCAAGTGATTTTAATAAAATGGTTGAACAATTAAAAAGGTCAAATGAAGAAATAAAAATATTGGAAAATCGTAAACGTCAATTTATTGCCGATGTTTCTCATGAGATGCGGACACCACTTACAACGATAAGTGGTATTATTGAAGGTCTTCGAAATGATATGATCCCAGAAAGTGAAAAAGAAAAAGGGCTACAGTTAGCAAGTCAAGAAACAAAGCGACTCATACGGCTAGTTAATGAAAACTTAGACTATGAAAAGATTCGTTCCAACCAAGTAAAGTTACATATTGAAAAGATTGAAGTAGCGGATGTATTTGAAGTTGTAGAAGAACAATTGGATATACTTGCAAAAAAAAGAGGTTGTAAAATCATCGTCGAATTAGATGGCAATCCGATTGTTTATGCCGATTACGATCGTCTTATTCAAATTGTGCTAAACATAACGAAAAATTCTATTCAGTTTACGGAGGATGGAGAAATTATTTTAAGAGGCAAACAGACAGAAAAATATACAGTTATAGAGATTGAAGATACGGGAATTGGTATTGACCCAGATGATATTGAAAATATTTGGCAACGTTTTTACAAGGCAGATGTTTCAAGAAGAAGCAATCCATTTGGTGAATTTGGATTAGGATTGTCTATTGTTCAACAGCTTGTACGCTTACATCGTGGTGATATTCGCGTAGAAAGTGAAAAAGGGAAAGGAACAAAATTCACTATCTATTTACCTTTGAAAGACAAAGATTAAAATAGGGATAGGTTTATGATAAAGGTTAATCCATACAACGTAATATCTAGTTTTATTGGAATAATAAATGCTAGATATTGGTAGTGTTGTAGTGGGATTAGCCTTTTCTTATGTTCACTAATATGAATGAAAATAAATCTAATGATTATTAAAAATATATATTGAAAGACTTAGAAAAAAATGTATAATAGGGTATTGTGTAATTATTAAACTTTATGTTTAGTAATAGAAAACTTTATTTACTGATAGTTTACATTTAGTAAACGAATATATCGAGGTCGATTTTCATGTATAAGGGTATTGGAAAAAAGATTAAAAATTTACGCTTGAAAAAGGGATTGACACAGGAAGAACTCGGAGAGAGAACGGATTTAACAAAAGGATACATATCGCAAATTGAACGTGACTTGAGTTCTCCCTCAATTGATACATTCTTTTCGATATTAGAAGTATTAGGATGCTCGCCTAAGGAGTTTTTTGATGATTTAGAACATGTACAAAAAGTTGTTTATGATGATGAAGATCAAACAGAATTTATTGATGAAGAGTTAGGATATCAAATTCAATGGCTTGTACCAGAATCGAATGAGAATGATATGGAACCGATTATTCTCACTTTAGAGCCGAATGGGAAATTTAAAGAATTTGAGCCATCATTGTCCGAAACTTTTGCCTATGTTTTACAAGGTCAAGTATCAGTCAAACTTGGGAAAAGAATATATCATGCCCGTGCCGGAGAAGCCATTTACTTTCATGCCTCTCACGAACATCAAATCTTTAATGATTTTAATGGAATCTCCAAATTATTATTAGTGGCAACAGAATCTTATCTATAACAAAAGCCATAATAACGAAGAAGGGGGAGTTTTAAATGACAAAAAATCAACCAATTATTCGCTTTGAAAATGTGACAAAACAATATGATGATGATAAACCAATTCTTAATAATGTAAGTTTTGAGATGGAAAAAGGAAAGTTTTATACCCTTCTTGGTCCTTCAGGATGCGGAAAAACGACCATACTTCGCTTAATCTCAGGGTTAATTGAAGCGACAAGCGGTAAGATCTATATTAATGATAAATTAGTAAATGATACACCTGCGAACAAACGACAAGTCAATACGGTTTTCCAAGATTATGCATTATTTCCGCATCTGAATGTTTTTGATAATGTGGCTTTTGGTTTACGTGTTAAAAAATTACCAAATGATGTGATTGAAAAGAAAGTTAAAGAAGCGTTACGCTTTGTTAACTTACAAGGATATGAGAACCGAGAAATAACAGGAATGTCAGGTGGACAACGGCAGCGGGTAGCCATTGCAAGGGCAATTGTAAATGAACCAGAAGTATTACTGCTTGATGAACCACTGTCTGCACTTGATTTAAAATTGCGTACGGAAATGCAATATGAACTTCGTGAATTACAACAACGACTTGGTATTACCTTTGTTTTTGTCACACATGACCAAGAAGAAGCTCTAGCAATGAGTGATGAAATTTTTGTTATAAATGAAGGAAAAATTGAACAACGAGGTACACCAAGGGATATATATGATGAGCCTATAAACCGTTTTGTAGCAGATTTTATTGGCGAATCCAATATTATTACTGGAAAAATGATCCAAGACTTTCTTGTAGAATTTGCTGGGAAACAATATGATTGTGTAGATCAAGGCTTTAAGCCGAATGAAACAGTCGAAATTGTTATTCGTCCAGAAGATTTGGAAATAACTTCAGTGGAACGAGGTAAATTTGCGGTGAAAGTGGATTCCATACTATTCCGAGGTGTACATTATGAAATTATTGGTTATGATGAGATCGGGAATGAATGGATGATTCATTCAACAAAAACGGCGACGATTGGTGATAAAATTGGACTGTATTTTGAACCGGAAGATATTCATGTTATGAGATTGGGTGAGACGGAAGAAGAATTTGATGCACGTTTAGAAAGTTACACGGCACAAGGGGCTGAAAAGTAATGACAAGAAATCGAAATTGGTATCTTGGCCCTTATCTTGTTTTTATTGTGCTTTTCGTCGTACTCCCGATCTTACTCATCGTTTATTATTCGTTTTTTGATATCCACGGTGATTTTACATTTGAAAATTATATCAAATTCTTCACACCGGTTTATTTAAAAATGGCTCTAAGTTCCTTTTGGTATGCCTTTTTAATAACGGCATTTACACTGCTCATTTCCTATCCGACTGCCTATTTACTAACGAAATTAAAATATAAACAACTATGGTTACTATTAATTATTATACCGTCATGGATTAACTTGCTCTTGAAGGCCTATGCCTTTATCGGCATATTTGGTACGTATGGGTTTGCCAACGCTATGTTAGAAACATTTGGTATCGGTAGCAAGCAACTATTGTTTACTGATTTTAGTTTTATTTTTGTTTCTGTCTATATATTTATTCCTTTTATGATTTTACCGATATTTAATGCGTTAGATAAACTAAATCCTTCATTAGTTGATGCATCCAAAGATTTAGGTGCATCCAGTTGGACGACTTTTAGACGGGTGATCTTTCCCTTAACAATTGATGGGGTTAAATCAGGGTGTCAAGTTGTGTTTATCCCAGCTCTAAGTTTGTTTATGTTAACGCGCCTTATTGCCGGAAACCGTGTAATCACCCTTGGTACAGCTGTTGAACAGCACTTTTTAGTTACCCAAAATTGGGGTATGGGTTCTACAATTGCAGTATTTTTAATTATCATTATGGTTATTATAATGGTCATTTCAGGAAGTCGGAAGCGGGGGATTCATTATGAAAAGAAAATTTAAGCCATCAACAATATATTTAGCGATCGTATTTGTTATTTTATACGCTCCGATTTTCTATCTAATGTACTATTCTTTTAATAGTGGCGGAAAGATGTATGCCTTTGATCGTTTCACGTGGGAATGGTATGGAGAATTATTTGCAGATACACGTTTACTTATTATCGTATTAAATACAATTATCATTGCTTTATTATCTGCAGCAATATCAACAATTATTGGAACAATTGGTGCAATTGCCGTTTGGTATGTTAAACAAAATAAAATGAAAAACTTATTATTATCATTAAATAATATTTTAATTGTTAGTCCAGATGTTGTAATTGGTGCATCCTTTTTAATTCTATTTACATTTATCGGTATTCAATTAGGGTTTACTTCGGTCCTACTTGCACATATTGCTTTTTCTGTGCCAATTGTAGTTATTATGGTGTTACCAAAATTACAAGAAATGAGTCCATCGTTAATTGCTGCAGCCAAAGACTTAGGTGCAAACAATTATCATATTCTAACAAAGGTTATTTTGCCCTATATTACACCAGGAATTTTTGCCGGTTTTTTCATGGCATTGACGTATTCATTAGATGATTTTGCAGTAACTTTTTTCGTGACTGGTAATGGATTCTCTACATTATCGGTTGAAATTTATTCTATGGCTCGCCAAGGTGTTTCTTTAACCATTAATGCATTATCGACCATTCTGTTCCTGTTTACAGTTCTTCTTGTTATTGGATACTATTTTATTTCGAAAAGAACGAATGCAAATGGTCGAATGTTTGGATTGGGGGCTAGAAAATGAGAAAGTTAACTCAAGCGTTTATAACCGTTTTTGCTGTTTCTTTCTTACTCATTTTTGTTGTGAATCGATTAAATGCTGCGGAAGGTTATGCTGGTAATGATACACTTACAGTATACAACTGGGGGGAATATATTGATCCTGAATTAATTCAGCAATTTGAGGAAGAAACTGGGATAAAAGTCATATATGAAACCTTTGATTCAAATGAAGCGATGATGGTTAAAATCGATCAAGGTGGAACAGCATATGATGTCGCCATACCATCTGAGTATGCCATTGAACGGATGAAGGAAAATGATGCCCTAATCCCATTAGATCATTCAAAATTGCCGAATTTAAAAAATATAGATGAACGATTCCTTGACTTGTCCTTTGATCCCGGAAATAAATATTCTGTTCCGTACTTTTGGGGAACGGTAGGGATTGTATATAATCCAACGATGTTAGAAGAAGGTAGAACATTTACTAGTTGGGACGATTTATGGGCACCTGATTTAAGGAATCAAATTTTGCTTGTAGATGGAGCTCGTGAAGTCATTGGATTCGGTTTGAACAGCTTAAATTATTCTTTAAATGATAGGAATAAAGCGCATTTACAGGAAGCGAAGGAAAAACTTGTAAAACTGCAGCCGAATATAAAGGCAATAGTCGGTGATGAAATTAAAATGCTGATGGTAAATGAAGAAGCGCCAATTGGTGTTGTTTGGAGTGGTGATGCGGCAGATATGATGTGGGAAAATGAAAATTTAGATTATGCTGTTCCTATGGAGGGTTCAAATCTTTGGTTTGACAATATG
Source organism: Pallidibacillus thermolactis (assembly GCF_025660415.1). Classification (NCBI taxonomy): domain Bacteria; kingdom Bacillati; phylum Bacillota; class Bacilli; order Caryophanales; family Bacillaceae; genus Pallidibacillus; species Pallidibacillus thermolactis. The sequence goes on along the minus strand of NZ_JAOUSE010000078.1, from coordinate 3,983 downwards.
GTTATTCCAAAAACAGCTAAAAATATAGATGGTGCTCATAAATTTATTAACTTTATGCTCGAGGCAGAAGTCGCAGCACAAAATGCAGATTATGTCGGATATTCAACCCCTAATAAAGCAGCTATGGAACTTCTACCAGAAGAAACGGTAAATGATGAAAGGTTCTACCCATCACCAGAATTGACGAAGAAATTGGAAGTGTACGAAAATCTTGGTCCTGACATGTTAAATTATTATAATGAGCTATATTTAGAATTTAAAATGCATGCAAAATGATAAATGGGCTGTCCAAGTCGAAATAGTAGATTTCAAAACATATACGTTGCCTTTTTCCTGAGTGTGCCGAATCAGTGAAGCATATTCCAGCAGGAATAGCGAAAGCTTAGCACATGACCTATAGACCTGCTATAAACGCGTGTCCGTGTTGAGGAAGGCTATGGCTATGGCCTTGTTTTGTCAATGAACGGGAAATCTACTAAGTACTGACTTTTTGGGCAGCCCTTCTTAGTGTATTATGGTCATTATAATGGTGTAAGTTTTTTTATAAATCTCAAAGGGTTAATGAGTTCAAAAATCCGATTTTTCTTCTTGGCATTTTCCAATAACTTATGGTCTAAAAACGGATAATCATATAGTTTTCCCTCATATACGAACTCAAAACGATGATGAATAAAAAAGTCGACTGGTGTCACTAAAGCTGGGGGAAGGTTCCATAAATGAACCCCGCTTTCTTGTAAAACTTCTGCGACAAACTGTGAACAGAAGTAAGAATTGTTTTTATTAATTGGATAACTCAAAAGTATTCCAATTAAACCTAATAAATTATATGAAAACATATCTTTATTCATTTCAAAGGTTTCAATTTTTTTTCTAATGTTTTGATACTCTTTCTCCGTTATTTCTAATTTCAAAATTAAACAACGAGTATTTTCAAAATATCGGTACGTACCAAAATAAACATCTTCTCGGATAAAACCAGCTCGAAGAGGATTGCGTGGTTTTTTTCTACCAAAGCTATATATTTCATTTAATTCATCGTCGAAAACAATAGATACATGGTTATATGGAGCGTTAGTGAACCACTTGATCATTTTAGTGAACAAGGTTCCTGTATCAGTTAAAAGTATATATATACTATGTTTTTTATTTTCCATGCTCTCTCTCCCTATTTGATCCCTTATCACCTGCATAACAAACTTGTAAATTAGTAAAATATGATCAAGATAATAACTAATATAACATATAAATTAACGAGTGGATAAAGTAAATATTGTCAACTTGTATATTTCTTCATGAAATTGAAACAAAATATATCTTGACTTATTATATAATGATTGGCTTAACTTGAAAAACGAATTATTATAGATATATGAAAAGAGTTAGGAGTTGGATAATAATGAAAAATATAAATCGCTTCCTATTGTTGTTATTCAGTATATTCTTTACATTAAGTATTGGTAATCCTTTCGTTTATGCAAGTGAGAATGATCATAATGAAAAAGTAATTAATGAAAAATATGGTCCGACAATTGTGGTGTTCGGTGAGAGGCTGTCAGAATCCCAAAGAGAAGAAACAAAAAGACTTTTAAAGGTTGATGAAGAAGCGGATGTGAAGGAAATTATTGTCACTGGAGCTGATGCGGCAAAGTATATTAATGGGGATCCTAATTCCAACATGTATTCTTCAGCGAAAATTAAACGCTTAGATAAAGGAGAGGGGATAACAGTTGTACAAGCCACTCCTGAAAATATTACAGAAGTAACAGATGAAATGTATGCCAATGCACTCATTACTGCAGGAGTGGAAGATGCGGAAATTACAGTTGCATCTCCAGTCAAAGTGACAGGTCACTCTGCTTTGACAGGCATTTTTAAAGCGTACGAAGCTACAGGTGAGGAATTAGATACGGCAAGACTTGATGTTGCTAATCAAGAATTAGATTTGTCTACAAAATTAGCTGAAGAAGCAGGAGTCGATGAGAATCAAGTCAGTCAATTAATGACAGAAATTAAGAAAGCAATTGCAGAACAAGATCCGGCTACAAAAGAAGAAGTAAAACAAATTGTGGAAGAACAATTAAAAAAGTTAAACATTGAAATCCCTGATGAATATAAGCAGAAGCTTATTCATCTGTTTGATCAAATCCGAAACTTAAATATTAACTTTGATGAGCTGAAAAGTCAGTTAAATCAATTGACGAATGTGATTAAAGATAAATTAGGAGAAGTTGACCCGAATGTCCTTGCGAAAATATGGAATTCTTTAAAAGATATCTTCATAGCGATTGTGAATTTCTTTAATAATTTATTGTCTTAAAACAGATAGGCTGTTCTGAAAATAATTTGAACATTTTCAGGACAGTCTTTATTTTTTGGTTTTTATCAATGGGAATGTGATTGTAAGTATAAAGAAAATTGTTGAAAAAATAGTATTTTGTTTCAAATGTATCGTGAATTTCTGTATAAACCAGAAATTGACATAGTTATTATGCCTGGATGTTATCGAACTGTAAAGCAGATGAAAAAACTTACTTACCATATCTATAGTAAAATGAATAGGAATAAACATAATTAAAAGGTGTTCGTATGAAAATAAGAAAATTATTCATAAGCATAGTTCTTTTTTTATTACTATTTCCTTATAACATCGCGGCACAAAGTACAGATATTCCAAAAGTATTCAGTGAAGCGGCTATTTTAATTGATGCGAAATCTGGACAAACCATATATGGTAAAAATGAAAATAAACGAATGAACCCTGCAAGTATTACTAAAATTGCAACTGCTATTTATGCAATTGAAAATGGTGATTTATCAGATGATGTTGTTATAAGTGAAACGGCAACAAAGGTTGAAGGAACAACTGTTTTTTTAGAACCAGGGGAAGTTGTTACTTTAAAAAAGCTGATTATTGGCATGATCGTAAACTCTGGTAATGATGCTGCATTAGCAATTGCTGAACATATTGATGGCTCTTTAGCAAACTTTGAGAAACATTTTAATGCGTATTTACAAGACTATATTGGGGTTAACAATACCCATTTTGAAAACCCACACGGACTGTATGGTGAAAATCATTATTCAACTGCACACGATATGGCGAAAATTACGAAGTATGCGATGGAAAATGAAACCTTTCGATCGATAATTAATATTCAAGAGTATAAATGGGACGGAGCATCCTGGGATACAACATTAGTTAATCATCACCGTCTAATCCTCGGTGAGTTTCCTTATGATGCACAAATTACGGGTGGAAAAAATGGGTTTATAAATGAATCAGGGTATACGTTAGTTACAACTGCTACTAAAGGTAATTTGAATTTAATTGCAGTTACAATGAAAACCGATGATAAAGATGTTCCTTATACAGATACATTGAATTTGTTTGATTTTGGTTTTCAAAATTTCCAAACAAAGAAAATCCCAAAAGGTACAGAATTTACAGTACAAGATAAGAAATTTATTACTAAAAAAGATCTATTATATACTGTAAATATTCATGAACGTTACACAAACGAAGTGGATACATCAGGTCTTTTAACCATTTATAACCAATTGAATGAACCAATTGTAAGTTTTCAACTTAAATCTACGAATGAACCAATGCAGAAGGAAAATAGTGCTGATATACAAATGAATTGGAAATCTGATGGAATTGTTGTTTCGCTGGAAGTTGCATTTGTATGTGTTGTTATATTTGTAGCAGTAATCGTTATTCAAAGGCTGAAAAATAGGGTATAATTTTACAAAGAGACAAATATGTTTGCATTTTTATTTATATAATCAAAAACAAATGAAGAACTTAGAATCGAAATGTGATATTAGTTAACTAAAAAAAAGCAACTTTTTTTAAAGTTGCTTCAGACTGTCGACAAACCCCAACTCAAATGCTTCATTTGAGTTGGGATTTGTCTTTTTTTGCTCATCATTTTCTAAGATTCTTATCTTATTTAGGCTGGACATGGTCTTTTCCATGTCCA
>NZ_JAOUSE010000077.1:0-11007 GCF_025660415.1 Pallidibacillus thermolactis | reverse complement strand
ATGGGTTATTGGATTCGATCCAGAACGTTTGATGGATTATTTAGAAAAATAAAAATATAGTAGTAAAAGAGTTATAGTATTAATATAATATAAAATAGACAAAAGGAAGCCTGAATTTCTTTTCTATGAGATTCGGGCTTTTTTAGCTATTATCTAGGACGACTTGCATCTCTGTCTTTATAGCCACTCTGCGAGTCTTTTCTTATATTGTGCGCCTATTAGTAGCGCATGACCATAACATCCAATGCCCTATCTATTATTGTTTATTTTATCGTCTAAAGTAAAATGAAGGAAAAAGACGTGTGGGTCTTGTCATGTTATAAAGATAGGATAAATTGAAGGTGTTATGAGCTGTTAGTTATTGTTCTATCCTGGGACGTCACTACGTAAAAATAGAGTGCTAGAAAATTGGGAACATGCCCAAACGCAGATGTATCAAGCGATTGGGCGTGTTTTTATATTGAGCAAAATTATAGAAATAGTATATTTTTAACCCCATTCACACATTTTTTTCACAAGAGTGGATCGAGATTCGATAAATAGAAGATACAAAGATATAATAAGTTAAGGGGAAGTAATTTAATCGAAATATATTTATCAGAACTCATTTCATAATTACTCCCTATCTTTAAAGCGCATTGCATAGTTAGTGGTCTTATATTCTATCATTCTTTTTAAGGTTGATCGTGGCCTAATACAATAAAGGGGAGTTTATATGGCTATTCCAAAGAATATTTCAAAAGAAGATATTTTTAAAGCGATTCAGTATATCGACGAGAATGGTGTACCAAACCAAAATAAAAGTAAGAAGTATGAATTGGTTGATGAATCTGGAAAAACGTATCCGGTTAAGTATGTCATTGCAGTTGCAAATCATTTGGTTAATCATGTAGATATCTCTACTGAGGAATTTCATGCAGAAGAAGCAAAAAAGTTTTTAGAAAAATTGGACTTCATAGTTGAAACAAAGCAAGAAAAATTTAAGTTAACGATCTCTGCCAATGAAGTAACTTCAACAGACGATCGTTTTACGATGGATAACCTAGCACTCGATGATCATTACAAGCCACTTGATGTATATTTTATAAATGCAAGTGGAGCTAAGGTCCGACGTAAATACAATAAGGGTGAAAGACGAAACTCAAATCAAACATTGCCCCGTTTGGCCTTTCAGGTTTTTGAACAACAAATTGCCGCACTACCTATGGAAGAAAAAGAGCAATTTCCAATTTGTCAATATACGCCAAATACTGAAATCATTCGTGGTATATTTCCTAGTATTGAGGAATTTAAGCGATTTAGAAATTCAATTGAATATTTAGTTTATAGAAATGATGATGGCCAACAATTCGTGATATATAGTCGGAACATTTTCTCTACAATTTTATTTGTTCAGGAATGTTTAAAACGTTTTGGGAATGAGGGTGACCAATTTGTCCTCATTTATCGTGAAAAAGATAAAAAAGAAGAAACTGTGCAAACCGAGAACAAAAATGTAGATATTGAAAGGCTACAGGAAACTAGCGGATATAGAAATCCATATTCCCACTATCTAATTGAGTCTAAAAACATTATTTTACACGGTGCACCAGGCACAGGGAAAACGCATCTAGCAAAAGAAATAGCTGCCGATATTATCAGTGATGGCTATTTTGATGATTTTTCTCTACTTTCCGATGAACAAAAGAAACAGATTGAATTTGTTCAGTTTCATCCAAATTATGATTACTCAGACTTTGTTGAAGGCTTGCGGCCAAGGATTAATGATGATGGTTCTGTCGGATTTGAACTTAAAGACGGGATATTTAAGCGTTTTATAGCTAGAGCGAAAAAGAACTTTGAAGATTCTCAAAAGACCCAAGAACAAAGAGAAAAAGAAGCAACGGTTGAAAGTATGATGTTGGACTATTTTTCAAACATTGAGTTGGGAGTAGATGAATTGGAAACTGCTCGAGGTACTAAATTTTATATTACCGAAATCGATGATAAGCATATTCATATTTCTATTCCAGAAAACAAAATATCGAATAAGTTGAGATTGAGTATAAGTGAGCTAAAAGCGATGCTAGATTCTAAACAAACATTCACCCAAGTGAAAGATGTAACTAATTTTTTTGGAAAATTGAATCCGACACAACATTTTTCCTACCTATTAGCTATTTATAAAGATATTAAATTGAATAAAAAGCCCATCACCAATCCAATGGCAAAGCCTGATAAATTGAAACCTTACATATTTATTATTGATGAAATTAATCGTGGTGAAATTTCAAAAATTTTTGGTGAACTATTTTATTCAATTGATCCGGGATATCGTGGCCGTACTGGAGAAGTATCTACACAGTATGCAAACATGCACGACAATCCGGAGGAGCGATTTTACATACCCGAAAACGTCTACATAATTGGAACGATGAACGATATCGACCGTTCCGTTGACAGCTTTGACTTTGCTATGCGTCGTCGTTTCAGATTTATTGAAATAAAAGCGGACGATCGATTGGAAATGTTAGATGAATTAGGTGAAGTGAAAGAGGAAGCAATCCGTAGAATGACAGCGCTGAATAATGAAATTTCTAATGTGGAGGAGCTTAACCAACATTATCATATTGGTGCATCTTACTTTTTGAAATTAAAATACTTAACTTTTAACCAATTATGGACAGACTATCTTGAGCCGTTACTAAGAGAATATGTGCGTGGTATGTATGATGAAGACGAGATTATGAATAGGTTTGCAAAGGCGTATGGCTATCCAGGTGATTATTAAAATGAAGGAACTCAAAATTAAAGATAATACACTGATTCATAAAAAACACTTTCAAGAAGTAGCCAATGTGACAGAAAAGATTGTCGATAAAACACTTGAACAACTTGAAAAGGAAGGGGTATTTATTTTCCCCGAGCTTATAAAAGATTCGGAAGATATCAGCAAAGAACAGGTTATTTTACAAAGCATCAATCAATGTTATCGTTCAAGTAATGTGATGGGTTTTCTAGGCTATGGTAACGAACGTCTCGTCATCGAATCTCGTTTTTCAAATGGTGAAACTGATTATTTCTTTCAATATTTACTAGAATGCGTATTGCATTTGCCAAATGTTGTAGAGCTTAATACTGATGCAAATCAAAATCATCGTACGCTAAACATGTTACTTTTTTTCTTTCCTAACTTTTTAAAAAAAGCAATGAGAAAAGGTTTATTCAAAACGTATATCCAAAAAAAGTATAATGATGAAAATATTAGGGGAACGATTGATATTCCACGCCATGTGAAAAATAATACCCCTTTTATCGGGAACATAGCATATAATCAACGTGAGTTTTCATATGATAATGATCTGATGCAGTTGGTTCGCCATACGATTGAATTTATTAAGAAGAAGCCATATGGTAACAACGTATTGCGAAAAACGAAAGATGAAGTGGCCACCGTCGTAGAAGCAACCAAAAGCTATAAGTATTTTGATAGAAGAAAAGTCTTAGAAAAAAACTTGAAAAAACCCATCCGCCATGCATATTACCGTGAATATAGAGCATTACAACGACTTTGTATCATGATATTACAGCATGAAAAATATCAAATGGGATCCGGTATGAATCAGATTTACGGTATGTTGTTTGATGGTGCATGGATCTGGGAGGAATATGTCCATTTACTGATTGGCAGTGACTTCTATCACCCCATGAACAAAGGGGGGAAAGGAGCACAACGATTATTTGAGGGGAATATAGGGTTAATTTATCCCGATTTTATTAGTAGAAATGTAGATAATCGGATCATCGCCGATGCGAAATATAAACCGTACGAAAACATAAGAAGCAGTGATTATCAGCAAATGCTGTCTTATATGTTTAGATTTGATGCAAAAAAAGGTGTATATTTATATCCTCATAATCAAGAAACTGAAAATGTAACAGGGTTGAGATTAAATAGCGGTACGACATATGAAAATAATGTTAGTCCAAGGGAGGATATTATTGTTTATAAGTGTGGCTTAGAGATTCCCTGTGACTGCAATGACTATAACGAATTTAAAGTACAAATTAAAAAAAATGAGGAAGAATTTATAACAAAAGTGTTCAATATATTAAATGGGGAAATAGCTTACTCATGAAATAATAAGAGCCGGAGACGTTCTACGAAAGTAAAATGTCTCCGGTTTTATATCACCATATTAAGTTCCGATTCATTTCCGTTAGTTTGAAGGAGAAAGGGCACAACATTTTAAGTTTTACAACATATGTTTGCGGTTCATATTTTGAAAAGAAGTAAAAGTTATACAGTAAATCCACCAATTTAGTTAGCCCGAAATATCGAATATCTGAATTAGTTAGCCTCCCAATCACCACGACATATACGTTCTCCTGGGACGTCATTACGTAAAAATAGAGTTCCGCTAGAAAAATGGAAAACATGCCCAAACGTAGATGTATTAAGCGATTGGGCATGTTTTTATTTTTGGGTAAAAATCGTGGAAAATAGCACTTTTTTATGCCGTTTTACACATTTTTTACACAAAGAATTACTGAAATTACATACTAAAAAAGCAAAGAATCTTTTATATTATTAACCATTCATCATATTTTAAATATACTATCGTGGTTTTATATGGTATGTTTTTTCCGAATCCTTCCTTTACAAAATGGGAAAAAGAATTTATATAAAGAATGAGGATGATTTCACTTAAACTAACGGGGCAGGATAGTTGAATTAGAGTAAAAAAATAATTGAGGTGTTTATAATGAAAATCTATGCAATTGAAGATTTACCGAAAACTAAAATAATAGAATTTTTTAAGTTACATTGGGGAAGTACAGAAATGGTTATTTCCAGTGGAGTTTATGATTGTAGTGCATTAGATGGTTTTGCTGCTGTAAATGAAGAAGATAAAATCATTGGCTTAATTACTTACATAATTAAATATAACGAATGCGAAATAATATCATTAGATAGTATTGAAGAAGGTAAAGGAATAGGAACCACGTTAGTTCAAGAAGTAGAAAATCTTGCTATTAAGAAAAAGTGCGAACTCCTTAAACTTATAACAACAAACGATAATTTATTAGCATTGAGGTTTTATCAAAAACGAGGTTTTATTCTGTCCCAAATAATAAATAATGCAGTTGAGAAAGCAAGAAAGTTAAAACCAGAGATACCCTTAATTGGTAACGATGGTATCCCAATCAGAGATGAAATTGAATTGATAAAGATATTGAACTAACGGGTGCTTTAGTTGAAGAAGAAAGGGCACAACATATAAGTTATTTCACTTATGGTGTGCCCGGTTAATTATAATTCAGTTATTTTGAACTCCAAAAAGTTTTGAGCAAGTCTCCTTCATCTTTTCAAATATGTCCGCAGGTTTAATCTGATCTCTTTCTTCCAGTTCCTTAATGACATGGATACAGTTATTAAACGTTGTTTCAACCTCACCATGGCCTAACCGACTAGAAACGTAAGAAACATTTACACCTTCATATAAAAGAATACTAGCATGCGTGTGTCGTAATCCGTGAATAGTAATCGGTTCTATATTGAGTTCAGCTAGAAATTGTCTCAAAACATAATTTGCGTAATTGTAATTTACCACCTTATATTTTGTAAAAGGAGAAAAAAATACCAATATAAGAATGTTATCAGGAAGTTTTTCGAAAAGCGGCTTTAATTTTTTATCCATTCTGAATAAACAGGTTGTTTCCTATGTTTAAGATGGTCAGAAAATAATTTTAATACAGCAATAGAAGCTGAGTTTAGGTTTTTAATGATTAGCTCTGCTTTTCTAATTATCATGAAAGTGGTATGTAATTTAAGTGGTAATAGTTTAAATGATAACTTAACATTTTTTGATATTCATTGAAGGAAGAGAAAAGCAATGTTTTCATTTGTCGAAGGTTAGTATAGAGCTGATCGCGTTCCTGTTAATTGAAGGTAATATCAGATTGTTTGTATAAAAGGTATCCAAATTCTAATAAGCAACAGAGTTAGTTTGGGATATGATTTCCTAGAAAATCCAAAACAAATTAGTAGAATTATAAACAGATTTCTTTTGAATGATTGTGATGGTTACCGTAATTATCCTATGAATAAAAAATTTTATTTCATTTCATATTTTATACTGCATTTTTTACAACACGATAACTACCTGCATACATTAAAAAGAAGGGTAATTTTCTACAACTTAAACAAAAAAATGTACAATAGAAACAATAGATTGTGTTTAAATGTTTTATCATGTAAGTATCTTCATCTATTTAGTTTTTACTATCTTTTAAACAATTATTTGAAAGGAATGGCATCCATGACTAATCTTTTTGTAATAGGGAATGGTTTTGATCTAGATCATAACTTAAAAACTTCATATAACGATTTTAGAAAATATTTACTTTCGGAATATGCTGAAATTAAAATGGATGAGATGATAATACCTTCTGGAAGTTATTTACAAGATGGTGGAGTCGAATATGATGATGTAGAGGTACTATCAATGCTTTTTTATTTAATTAATCAAGCAGAGAATAACTACGAAAAATGGAGTAATATTGAAAAATCACTAGGATATTTAGACTTTAGTGAAGCATTTGAGTTTTACGATGATATTTTAGATGACGATGGGGATACAGATTGGTGGAAAACTGCTTACAGAAATGAAGAAATTGCGTCTCAATTAGTGATTCCTACATTCAAAATACAAGAATTCTTTTGGGAATGGATACATACGATAAATCTTGATTCGGTAACACCAAAAAGGGATTTTAATAATTTAATAAATGAAAAAGATAAATTTCTAACATTTAATTATACAGAAACACTTGAAGTGGTTTATGGCATTAGTTCAAAAAATATTTGTCATATACATGGAAAACAACATGAAGAGATTTTTTTCGGACATGGCAATAACAAGGATTATTATGAAGAATACATGTCTTCCCATATTGGTTCAGAAAACAGTATAAGTAAAATTTATGACTTTTTAAGAAAAGATACTACCAGGGCACTTGAAAAAAACATAGATTTCTTTGATGGATTAGTTAACGAAGATATATGTAATATATTCTCATATGGTTTTTCATTTAATGAAGTGGATTCTATATATATTGAAGAACTTTGTAAAAGAATAAAAACTGAAAATATCACTTGGTATTTTAATGATTATGATATTTCTAATATAGGCCATTATATTCAATATGTTAAAAAATGTGGTTTTAGTGGGAACTTTAACATTTTTCATATAGGAGGATAGAAGAAATTGGTTTTTAATATGAAGATTCTGACAGGAATACTATTTATATAGGTGTTTTTGATTTTTTTACTTTTATTATTTTAGTCTGAAATAAGTTAGAAATTTAAAGCATTGTTTGTAAGAGATTAAAGATAATAAACTAGATTAAAAAAATAACTAGGTTTAGAAATTATTAGGAGGAACAATAATGGTAGAGGAAATTAAAAAAATAATATCTGAGATAGATGAAGATATAAAGATTATCTTTGATTTAGGTTATGTTTGTCTTACTAAGGAAGTATGGGATGATGTTATAGAATTTAGGTCAGATAATATAGAAGAATTGAAGAATAAAATAGTAAAATGGAGTGAACTTTATCAAGAGATAAATAAAATTATAGAAAAAGTAGATAAAAGAATCACTATATGGACAAACGGAGATGAAGTTATTTTAACTCATAATGATTGGAGTAACGATATAGTATTTCCATTAGGAGACTATCAAGAAGATGATTATGATAATGATAAGTTATTAGCTGAAATATATAACTTTCTTGAATTGAAGTATATCCCAGTGAAAGCCTGTTATACGGAAGACTATTTTGAAGTTTTGGTTAATCTCCCAGAAATATTTTGGGGGGATGGACTGTCGGGAGTTTATATTAGTTCAGAGAATGATGATTTTGTAAAAGATAAAATACATTATGAGATTAGTTGTATTTCGGAAACTTTTGCCAACTTGATAGAACTTAAACAAAATTATAGGCATATTGAAGTGGTAGGTAATTTTACTACACTAAAGGTATATAACATCAATAAAGTTTTAAACGTTAAAATAGAAGAGCCTAACTTCGAGGAACAATTATTTTATATTGCAAAGTGTATATTGTTTGAATTGTCTTCGAAACATTCACTTGCACTTAATATTTATGATCTTCCGAAGTATGATGAAGAGGATTATGAATTTGAATATGATCTCTTTGAGGTAGCTGACACATTAAATAAAACTCAAGCTCCTTTTATTAAGAAATATTATGATTCGGATTTGATTGATTATTACCATAGAGCTTCATTAATGGCAGAAAGCGAATTTAAGTATTTAGCTTATTACCAAGTATTAGAATGTATTTTTGATGAAGTTTACAGACATGAAACAGTTCAAGATGTTAAACAAATAATGAATTCAAGCTGGTTTTCTTCATATAACGATGAACATGTAACTAAAATAATTGAAATAGTTGAAAGATATAATAAAAATAAAAATGATAGAGAGAAACTAAAACTTGTACTAGAAAAATATTTTAAAGGAGAAATTCATGAACAAGCGTTTATTATTGCCAACAAGGATATTATCGATATTTTAAAAAATAAAATGAAAATGATATCAAGGGATTCTGAGATTAATGATTTACAAAAGTTAGCGAATATTTTGTATGATTTTAGATGTAATTGTACACATTCAAATAGAACATATCCTTTTAGAACAACTTTTGAACAAACAAGTGATGAATTGTTTCTTTATATTGAGTTGCTAAGAAAAGTCGTTGAACGAGTAATCATTAATTATCCACCGAAAAGAGTAATTTAAAAGTTCATTTTTTCATTTTACACAAAAATAAAACTACAATTTTTACTATGAAACAAAAGAAAACGTCTTGATAGAAATTGTTAAATGGAAACCTTTTTACAATTCAAATACTGGGATTTTTAGTAAGAAGAAAGGGCAAAACATATATGTTATACAACATATGTTATGCCCTTAATTTTTTTGAACAGAAAAAATTTTTAGAGCAAGACTACCCCAACATCTTTTCAAATATGTCCGCGGTTTTCATTTGATCTCTTTCTTCCAGTTCCTTAATGACATGGATATAGTTATTAAACGTTGTTTCAATCTCACCATGGCCTAACCGACTAGAAACGTAAGAAACATTTACACCTTCATATAAAAGAATACTAGCATGGGTGTGTCGTAATCCGTGAATCGTTATCGATTCTATATTGAGTTGAGCTAAAAATTGTCTCAAAACATCATTTGCGTAATTGTTATTTACAACCTTATATTTTGTAAAAGGCGAAAAAAATACAAGTCTGTGAATGTTGTCTGGTAGTTCTTCAAAAAGCTTTTTGAATGCTTTCATCGTATCTTTGTCCATTTTGATTACACGGTTGGATTCTACTGTTTTAGTCGGACCTAATCAATAGTGCATCTTTTTAAGATAGCCCCAAGTCTTATTGACATTGATCGTATTCTTTTTGAAATTAAAGTCACCTCTTGTTAAGCCCATCATTTCTGAATAACGCATTCCCGATGGTAGTCCAAGTAAAATTAAATAGTGAATGAGCGACTTATTTTCTAACGCATGTATTGCTTTAAGAAGTTTTTGACTTTCTTCGTAGCCTAAATATTTATCCTCTGCTTTCTTTCCAGGTCGCCCTGTTAAAACAGCACCACGCGTAAAATCAACCCTAATTAATCCCTCATCAATCGCGTCCTTTACACAAGCTCTAATATGAGTATTCAATTTTCTCGTTGATGCTTTGGCATGAGTTTTCCGTACTCATTTAAGAAAGATTGATACATGCGTTTATTGATGTTTTGAATAGGGATTCCCTCGAAATGTTCTTTTACAGTTTTGAGCGAGTTATAGTAACGTGCAAGTGTTTGTTTTAAATACTTTTATCCAACTTTCAAAATACTCATCAAAAGGAATCGGTTTTAAGTTAGGTACGACACCTTTTAGTAGTTCTTGTTCCACTTCCATTGCCGCAATTTGTGCTTCTTTTTTAGTACGAAAACCTCCTTTCCTAATGTGCTTTTGTTTACCATTTACCATACGACTTACTGTATATTGATACGTGTTTCCACGTTTTTGGATACTTGCCATTTGGGCCTCCTTTAGTATTTTTTGATTGACTACCAAACTATTGATAGAAGTTTGTTTGGTAGTGTCTGTTCCGTCATTTGAATTTTTATAATCAAGTTAAATAGAAAAAAACTTATCAAAATTATCATCAAGAAATTTGGACATTTTTGTTGCCAGAAAAGTCCAACTTTGACCTTGTGATTTTGGATAATAAACGAATCCGCCATTATCAGAATCCAAGATTTTTCGAAACTTTTCAGGATAGAGAATATGTGTTTTGATCCATTCGGATTTTTTATTAATTCGTTTTTGTAGATCCTTCATCGTCCAATAGACACCTTCCAATTGTGCCCTCTTAAACTCTTCTAATTGAATTTTTGAAATAAGTACACTATCAGCAGGGATTGGAATGCTTAAATTAACAGTAAGCAATTGCATATCGTCTCTTTGATTTGGATCATAAAGAAATTGATTCATCCTGTTTTTATTTGTTAACACATTGTTTCTTTCCATGTTTTTTACCTCCTACATTTTTGTGGATACTTTGTTATCGGAAGACGAATAGAAAATACTTTGGCCCAAATAATGGAAAAGTTCCTGGAATAAAAAAGTATTGTCGCTATGTATTTATAGTAATGTCGAACTAAAGAATTGGAAAATTTGGTGGGGGGTAGTGGATGAGGAGATTTTTACGGAAAATAAAAAACCTGTATAACTTAGCTACATCTACTCGTTTAGTAAATGTAGCTGAAGTCATACAGGCTTTTAACACTCTATGTGCTTATTTTAGAATATGGATCTACGTCAAGTTTTTGGACACAAAAAGATTAAGTTTTTTTGCACAACAACCATTCATGGATTGTTCCACGTCCCAAGTAGATTGTCAAAGTGAAAAGATCCTTTGACAATCTACTTGG
>NZ_JAOUSE010000076.1:0-11178 GCF_025660415.1 Pallidibacillus thermolactis | reverse complement strand
GATAGGTCCGAGGTGGAAGCACGGTGACGTGTGGAGCTGACGGATACTAATCGTTCGAGGACTTAACCAATTGACAACAAACTTGGTTTACTTGCCTTGCGTTATCTAGTTTTGAAAGAATGAAAAAAGTACTTGCAAAAAAATAAGAATTATGTATAATAAATAATGTCGCTAACGAATGAATGTTTGTCGACAACTGTCCGGTGGCGATGGCGAGAAGGTCACACCCGTTCCCATCCCGAACACGGAAGTTAAGCTTCTCAGCGCCGATGGTAGTGAAGGGTTCCCCTTTGCGAGAGTAGGACGCTGCCGGGCTAAATAAAATTTAATATCATTCCGCAGTAGCTCAGTGGTAGAGCAATCGGCTGTTAACCGATCGGTCGTAGGTTCGAATCCTACCTGCGGAGCCAATTTGGAGAGTTGTCCGAGCTGGCCGAAGGAGCACGATTGGAAATCGTGTATACGCTAACCGCGTATCAAGGGTTCGAATCCCTTACTCTCCGCCATAAATAACGATGGCCCCTTGGTCAAGTGGTTAAGACACCGCCCTTTCACGGCGGTAACACGGGTTCGAATCCCGTAGGGGTCACCAATTCTTGGAGGATTAGCTCAGCTGGGAGAGCACCTGCCTTACAAGCAGGGGGTCGGCGGTTCGATCCCGTCATCCTCCACCATGAATCATCCAAATGATGATAATAATATTATCGCGGGGTGGAGCAGTCTGGTAGCTCGTCGGGCTCATAACCCGAAGGTCGTAGGTTCAAATCCTACCCCCGCAATATTGGTCCGGTAGTTCAGTTGGTTAGAATGCCTGCCTGTCACGCAGGAGGTCGCGGGTTCGAGTCCCGTCCGGACCGCCATGAGAATTTATAAACGGTTCAGTAGCTCAGTCGGTAGAGCAATGGACTGAAAATCCATGTGTCGGCGGTTCGATTCCGTCCTGAACCACCATTTCCTTTAAAATTTGATTATATCATGTTATAATAAATATATGTAAGTTCCACTCAAATAAAAAACAAATTTAAATTTATCAATTTATAGTGTATTTGCCGGTCTAGCTCAATTGGTAGAGCAACTGACTTGTAATCAGTAGGTTGGGGGTTCAAGTCCTCTGGCCGGCACCATTACTATAGTGGAGGGGTAGCGAAGTGGCTAAACGCGGCGGACTGTAAATCCGCTCCCTCAGGGTTCGGCGGTTCGAATCCGTCCCCCTCCACCATATATAGGGGTATAGTTTAACGGTAGAACAGAGGTCTCCAAAACCTCCGGTGTGGGTTCGATTCCTACTACCCCTGCCATTTTTCATTTATTTAAAAACTTATATGGCGACCGTGGCGAAGTGGTTAACGCATCGGATTGTGGCTCCGACATTCGTGGGTTCGATTCCCATCGGTCGCCCCATTTTCCATTATTGGGCTATAGCCAAGCGGTAAGGCAACGGACTTTGACTCCGTGATGCGTTGGTTCGAATCCAGCTAGCCCAGTATTTTTTGCGGAAGTAGTTCAGTGGTAGAACACCACCTTGCCAAGGTGGGGGTCGCGGGTTCGAATCCCGTCTTCCGCTTATTCAAATTGGCGGCATAGCCAAGTGGTAAGGCAGAGGTCTGCAAAACCTTTATCACCGGTTCGAATCCGGTTGCCGCCTCCATTATTTTTTCTTTTTTGCCGGTGTGGCGGAATTGGCAGACGCGCACGACTCAAAATCGTGTTCCGTAAGGAGTGTCGGTTCGACCCCGACCACCGGTATCTTTAAGTTATAACGAGCTAAATTAAGCAACGATAGAACACTCACAAATGTTGATTTATCAATGTTTGTGAGTGTTTTTTTGTTTTTTGGGAAATGGGAAAGAGGTTGAAAAAGGGTAGGATTTGAATTTGTTTTACACAAGGAAATTTGACATAGTATCTGCAATTTATTCAACTTGAATTATATTTTTATTTTATTTAGTGAGTAGGTGGAAGAAGGATTTTTTTACAACAATAACTAAATTAGTAATGGAAAAAGTAAAGTGGTGTTGACATTGAACAATATTATATCTGTACAAAATTTATCAAAAGTACACCGAATCCCCAAAAGAGAAAAAGGTTTTTTAAATGGAATCAAAGGACTAATAAAAACCAGCTGTAACTGAAAAAGTAGCATTAAAAGATATTCATTTTGAAATTGCTGAAGGAGAAATAGCAGCGTATATAGCTCCAAATGGAGCAGGTAAGTCAACTACAATTAAACGATTGACAGGACTACTACCTTCAGGTGGTCAGGTATCTGTAAAAAATCTTAATCCATTTAAATATAGAAAACAACTTGCTCAGATTACAGGAGTCCTATGGGACAAAGAAGTAATTTGTGGTGGGATTTTCCCTTAAAAGATTCTTATGATATGTTAAGAATAATAATACAAAAGAAAATATGAAGAGTGGTCAAAATATTTAATTGAGACAATAGGGATAGAAGAATTATTATCACAGCATGTTCGATTACTTTCTTTAGGACAAAGGATGAAAGCAGAAATAGTATCTATATTTATACAGAAACCAGAAATAGTATATTTAGATGAGCCTACAATAGGATTGGATGTCGCAACGAAACAGAAAGTAACTGATTTTCTTATGCAAATTAGACAAATTGATTTGCCTTGTTTGTAATTATTTTTTAATATCTGTACATGAATAGCAGTCATTACTGTTTTATTGAAATACGTTTAATAACTTTTGTTTTTTATACTCAACTATATACGTTGAATAAGCTATATAACTAATTGTTACGAAAGGAAGATATGTTATGGAAAATAAGTACAAGGAAAAAAAGAAAATTAATATGATCATTTCTATTATTTTTATATTAATTGGAATCATTACTATAATAAGGCTACTTGGAAAATAGTAATATCAAATGCCAATCCCCTCTATTTCCACAAAAATGTTACTTCAAGACATAACAACGTTTTAATTTAAATCTTTAGTAAGATTATTGGATCCGATAAAAAATGTATACACCTTCATTGACTTCATATTTTTCTATTATTTCGGTAAACTATCATAATTGTGCCAAAAAAGTTACAAGAAAAAATTCATTATTCTATCCAATGTACATACATTTCTTTGGTGGCATCAGCTCATTTATCCACGGCTAAAAATAAGGGAATATATATCTTTAAATGGTTCTTTCTACCTAAATTTCAAAACGGTAAAGAAGTATTGAAAGTTATATCGTTACAATTTCTTGTGAATATTGTGCCAACATTTACCAGTGTAAATTTCATGCTGTCTAGTCTATTATTCTTAAAATTTTTTAAAAAAATAAATTGACATGAACACTGTTATCCTTTACTATTAATTCCAGCATAAATAAAGTCTATCTCCATCTTATTAATAACCGCTGAGACGAGGGGTCAATGATGCGGTGGCAAACCAGTTTTGTTCATATGAACAAACAAATATGGGTGCCCAACCTGAGCGCAAAGCTTTGAAAAGTTTTGCGAACAATAAGAGGATAAGCAGCTGATATTAATCGAAGCTTTCCTTAGGTTGTTGGGGAGAGCTTTTTTTGTGCCATAAATATAAAATTGGAAGGAATGGTTAATGTTGGCAGAAAAAATTTTGTTTACGTCTGAGTCTGTTTCAGAAGGACATCCTGATAAAATCGCAGATCAGATCTCAGATGCAGTATTGGATGCTGCATTAGAACAGGATCCGTATGCAAGGGTGGCCTGTGAAGTCTTTACAACAACAAATACAGTAATCGTAGGAGGAGAAATTTCTACGACTGCTGATTTAGATATTGAAAAGATAGCACGTGAAACTCTATTAGAAATAGGATATACAGATGATAGATTTGGAATTGATGGTCGTACTTGTGATATTCAGGTACTTGTTCATACTCAATCTCCAGATATTGCAATGGGGGTTGATCGTTCAAGCGATACCATGGCCATTGGGGCAGGAGACCAAGGAATTATGTTTGGATATGCAACGGATGAAACTCCGTCTTTAATGCCGCTTGCGCTTGAACTAGCCCATACACTAGTGAAGAAAGCATCCCAATTACGTAAAAGTGGAGAATTTAAATGGGCACGTCCAGACATGAAATCGCAAGTTACGATTGACTACACGATTCAAGATCAACCGAAGATTGACACCATATTAATGTCCGTTCAACATGATGAGGATTTTGATGAAGATGTATTCAAAACCTTTGTTATCGAAAATATCATTAAACAAACAGCACGAGAATTTAACTTAAATGATTCATTCCGAATTTTGATTAATCCGACAGGGCGTTTTGTTGTTGGTGGTCCGCATGGAGATACTGGTTTAACTGGGCGAAAAATTATAGTTGATACGTATGGCGGTGCAGCAAAACACGGTGGTGGTGCTTTCTCTGGAAAAGATTGTACAAAAGTTGACCGTTCAGCAGCCTATGCTGCTCGATATGTTGCTAAAAATATTGTGGCAGCAGGTCTAGCTAGGAAATGTGAAATTCAGCTTTCTTATGCGATAGGAGTTAGTGAGCCGATTAGTATTTCAGTTGATACATTTGGAACAGGAACCGTTCCACATGAACAATTACTAAAAGCAATTCGCGAAGTTTTTGATCTAACACCAGCTGGTATTATAACAATGCTTGATTTAAGAAGACCACAATTTAAACAAGTAGCCGCATATGGTCATTTTGGAAGAGAAGAATTGGATGTGGCCTGGGAAAAAACAGATAAAGTAAATGAACTACGGGAAGCAGTAGCTCAGTTTGAACTAAATGGGGTTGGCCAATAATGAACGAGGTAAAGGAGTTTTCCACGCAGAGAACGTCGCACATTAGTCAAGAGCAAATGCCATTATTTAATGCACTCGTTAATTATGCCAATAGTGATGTGGTCCCATTCGACGTTCCCGGACATAAAATGGGCGCAATGATGAATCCATTGAAGAAGGCATTAGGGGAAATGGCGTTAAGAATGGATGTTAATTCGATGAAAGAACTAGATTTACTCAGTCATCCAAAATCCGTTATTAAGGAAGCCCAAGAATTAGCTGCTGAAGCTTTTGGTGCAGACCATGCGTACTTCTTAGTGAATGGAACAACGGTAGGAATACAAGCTATGATTATGGCAGTCTGTAAGCCAAATGAGAAGATCATCGTGCCTAGAAATGGTCATAAATCCGTCATGGATGGGATTATTTTGAGTGGGGCCAATCCGGTATTTATTCAGCCAGAAGTAGATTATCATTTTGGTATTTCCCATGGGGTATCGGTTGAAAATGTGGATAACGCAATTAAGGCGCATCCAGATGCAAAAGCACTTTTAATAACATATCCTACTTATTTTGGAACGATGACTGATTTAACAAAAATTTGTACAATCGCCCATGAACACGATATAACCGTTATTGTCGATAGTGCACATGGCGCACATTTGAATTTTGTTGAAATGGTTGACCCGATTTCGGCTGGCGCTGATGCTGTAACCATTAGTATGCATAAAACTGGGGGCTCTTTAACCCAGAGTTCATTATTATTGTTAAAAAAGAATCGGATAAAACCAGAAAAAATTCAAAAACTGTTAAGTATGCTTCAATCCACAAGTGCGAACTATCTATTAATGAGTTCATTAGATGTAGCAAGAAGAGAACTGGTTCTATATGGAAAAGAACGATATCATCGCTTAAAGCCAATTGTTGAAAAGGCGATACGTGAAATTGAGTCGGAAACCCATTTTGAAATATTAAAGGATGAGTATGTTTCGAAACATTTTCACCAAACCCATGATTGGACAAAATTGGTTATTCGAGTGAATGGGATCGGTTTAACAGGTTTTGATGTTTACACATTATTAAAGAAAAAATATGGGATACAAATGGAACTAGCAGAAGGATATGTTGTCATGGCAGTCATCACAAGCTCTGATACGGAATATTCGATTGGAAAACTCGTTTCTGCCTTGAAATATATTGATAATAACTATGGGGAAAAAATGGTCGTTATGTCTCCACATGTCACTACTGATCAAGTTAATGAGTTGATTTTGAGTCCAAGAGAAGCCTTTTATTGTGAACATGAGCAGCTTGCAATCGATGACTCGATTGGTAGAGTCAGTGCAGATACATTAATGATCTATCCACCAGGAATCCCACTTGTAATTCCAGGAGAATTAATATCGCAAGAGGTAGTGAAACAGTATCATTATTACAGACAATTAGTCGGTGATGTTTTAACAGAAGCAAAAGAAAAAAATTATATTACAGTAGTAAAGGAGAAGATATAGATGGGGTTAGCATTATCGACATTAGGAAGACATGTATTAGTTGAGTTTTACGGTTGTCCAAGTGAAATTATTGAGAATAATAAATTAATCGAAAAAGTTATGAATGAAGCTGCAGATTACGCAGGAGCAACAATTGTAGAATCGGTATTTCATCATTTTAATCCGTATGGTGTATCAGGTGCAGTTATTATTGCCGAGTCACACTTAACCATCCATACTTGGCCAGAATATGGGTATGCTTCTGTTGATATTTATACTTGTGGAGATTCAGTCAGTCCATGGAAGGCGGCAGAATATTTAAGTGAAAAATTAAAAGCAAACAGGACTGAATCATTTGAAGTACCTCGAGGAATGGTCGATAAAATTAAACAATTTGCTGAACGTGATATTAAAGAAGTCACAGTTAAATAAGTTGAGGAGAGGGAGTTTAATTATGAATTGGTATACTGAACAATGGAGTAACGATTGTAAGTTTTCGATTAAATATAATAAAGTTTTGCATAGCGAAAAAAGTGCCTATCAACAAATTGATTTTTACCAAGGCGATGAGTTTGGAACCTTCTTTACCTTAGATGGATTGATGATGGTGAACGAAAAGGACGAATTTATTTATCACGATATGATTGTCCATCCAGCCTTTGCAACAAATCCGTCAATTAAAAAAGTATTAATTATTGGCGGTGGTGATGGTGGAACTGCCCGTGAAGTACTTCGTTACAAGACAGTAGAAGAAGTTGTTATGGTAGAAATCGACGAACGTGTTTTCCGTTTATGTCAAAAGTATTTACCAATAACAGCAAAAGGAGTGGAAGAGGATAGCCGAATGCAGCTTCGTTTTGAGGATGGATTGGCATATGTGAAAAATGCTCCAGATGAATCTTTTGATTTAATTATAGTGGATTCGACTGACCCAATATCTGTCGGCGAAGGATTGTTTACAACCGCTTTCTATCAAGAATGTTATCGAGTTCTGAATAAAGACGGTATTTTAATTAACCAGCATGAATCGCCATATTTTGCAGAAGATGCGTCACATATGAGAAGAGCCCATAAAAAAATTAAAAGTATCTTCCCTATTGCGAAAGTGTATCAATATCATATGCCAACTTATCCTTCTGGGCATTGGCTTTTTGGTTTTGCTTCTAAAACCTATGATCCTATTAAAGATATTCAAGCAGAAGAATGGGAAAAATTTGGTTTGAAAACGAAATATTATAATACTGATTTACACGTAGGATCATTTTGCTTGCCAACGTATGTGAAGGAGGAACTGGAGCGAGATGAATAAACCATTAAATGTGAGCACTTTTATTGGCTGTGAAGAGACGTATGAAAAAGCAGATGTCGTATTGTTTGGTGTCCCATTTGATGGTACAACCAGTTTCAGACCAGGAACCCGTTTTGCAATGCAAGCCATTCGAACAGACTCATACGGATTAGAGACTTACTCTCCATACTTAGATAGAGACTTGGAAGAAGTATCAGTCTTTGATGGAGGAGATTTGGAATTACCTTTTGGTAATACGAAAAAGGTTCTCAATCAAATTCTGGAATATAGTCGAGAGGTTGTTAAAGACGGGAAGAAATTTTTAATGGTCGGTGGCGAGCATTTAGTGAGTCTACCTACTATTCAAGCAGTCTATGAAAAATATCCAAATTTACACGTGATTCATATTGATGCCCATACTGACCTTCGTGACGAGTATTTAGGAGAAGAGCTTTCTCATGCGTCGGTTATTCGTCGTTGTCATGATTTTCTTGGAGATGGACGCATTTTCCAATTCGGTATCCGTTCCGGTATGAAATCGGAATTTGAATGGGCAAAAAAACATACGTATTTGGAACGTTTTTCGCTTGATACATTAAAGGAGCAAATTGAAAAACTAAAAAATGTCCCTGTATATGTAACGATGGATTTAGATGTTCTTGATCCTGGAGTTTTTCCTGGAACAGGCACTCCTGAACCAGGCGGTATTACGTATCGGGAACTATTGGATGCAATCATGCATTTACAACAATTACAACATATGGTAGCAGCGGATATTGTAGAACTTTCTCCTCATTATGATCCATCTGGTGCTTCTACGGCTATTGCATGCAAAACAGTAAGGGAAATGTTACTAACGCTTGCAAAATAAATAATGGTCATCTTAGCAGAAGTTAACTCTTTCGTTAGAGTTCTTCTGCTTTTTCTATAGGTTATTTAAATTGTTAGTGGCAAATATTAAACTGAAAATAATATATATTTGGTTATTCAATATACATTTATGGCAAAATTGAATGGGAAGGAAATATGAGCAATGTGTTTTACAAAAGAATTTTTGAAGAATTAATTATAGCGCGGGCTTTCCATATTTAAAATAGAAGTGAGGGACATTAATGGTATATTTATTAGTTGGCATAGCAGGAGCATTAGGTGCGATGGTTAGGTATATCATTGGCTTAGTATTGTTTACCAATGCCATGTTCCCAATGGCAACTCTAATCATAAACCTTATCGGAAGTTATTTGTTAGCATGGTTTACGACCAATCTGTTCCAAAGAATTGAAGTTTCTCCTGAGTTAAAAACTGCTATTGGAACTGGTTTTGTTGGTTCCTTTACAACATTTTCAACATTAAGTGTTGAAACAATAAATTTATTTAGAAATGGATTGATCTATATGGGGATTCTTTATATTCTTTTCAGTTTATTTGGAGGGCTCTTGATGTGTCGATTAGGTTATAAACATAGTGTAAAGGAGAAAATGTTATGATGGGCGTCCAAATTTTATTAATTGGGATTGGAGGATTTTTGGGGGCAATCGCCCGTTTTTTGATCAGTCAAATAAAATATCATAAACGCCCCAACTTTCCGATCGGTACATTTACTGTGAACGTAACAGGTGCTTTTTTATTAGGAATCATTACAAGTATAAAAGCTGATATGTTGATTACGCTTTTGATAGGAACAGGTTTTTTAGGTGCTTTTACTACCTTTTCAACAATGAAATTAGAAATGCTACAGTTATATTTTAAGAATAACAAAAGGCATTTCCTATTTTATATCCTATTAACTTATGGCGGCGGACTCGTATTAGCATATCTCGGGTTCTTAATTGGTACTATATATTTAGTTTGAATTTAGCCCAAATCAGGTTTAAGCTGCTGTCCAATAACTCATAAAAAGTGGATTTTGAAGGGAGCGTTGGCGGCGACTTCAGTGGGAACACTAAAAGTTTATGCCGAAAAGCGTCAGCGTCAGGCATACGAGTCGAAGCTTTGCAAACATGTATGCATGCTTAAGGTGGCTGGGGCTATGCCACTGGATGTTGCCGATCCATTTTTCCAAAATCAGACTTTCTGGACAGCCCCAGCGGTGGCCAATTACTTCAACGTTACCTTTTTATTGGTTAGATCGGTTGAAGGGATGACATGTAAATGATGATGATGTGTTATCCATTGTTTTCCATTGAAAAATCTCGAATTTTCAATCTACGCTTTTTTCTTTGTTGTGCATTTTCATATAGTTGTTTTTCTTCCTCGGTTTCTGGGATAATTCCGCAAACCGGAATTGGGCGTCCTTCCTCATTCACAGCGACCATAGTAAGGATAGCAGTGGTTGTTGTCGTTCTTTCACCTGTTCCTAAATGTTGACATTCTACTTTTACGTACACTTCCATCGACGTTCTACCTGTAGAAATAACGATGCCTTCTAAAATTAGAATATCTCCTACTTTAGCAGATGATAAGAAATTTACAGTGTCTATTGAAGCTGTCACTACTGCAGTTCCGCTATGCCTCATCGCTGTAATAGCAGCAATTTCATCAATATAGGCTAAGACTGTCCCTCCAAAAATTGTTCCTAAATGATTAGTATCGGGTGGCAAGACAAGCTTTGTTTGAATTGTTTTTGAAAAACTAGTAGGTAATGTTTTCTCCATAATATATCCCCTTTTCTGAAAAAGTTATCGAGATTCACTTCGGGAATATAAAGTTGGGAGAATATATGAAAAATAAAAAACCCATTAAGATGGATGGGTTTCATAACGTGGTTATGATTAAAAATGAAAGAATCCCCTCGTTATATCTTCCCAACTCCCGAAGAAGATAATACGTATAATAATGGCAGGTCTCCTGACTTATGCTTCCTCCTACTCTAATTCCTTCCCATCCGAAGACAGTGGATCCATTATTTCGTCAGCAATTACAGTTGCGGGTACAGTTCTGGATTTTCACCAGATTCCCTATTAAGTCTTAATAGACACCATTATTATTGGCGATGATCTATATTTATTTTTTAAAAAATAAAAAGTTTAGCAATTATATAATTAAATATATTATATAACTCTATCTTTAGCAACTTTTTACTATAGATACCAGGTCATCGTATTCATTTCACTGTTAAATTCATTTTTTTGCATAAATTGTTCGTTGTCGAACAATTAGCTGAAACATCAATGAAAAATAAGGGAGAACTATTGCATGACCTTAAATCAATAGTTCCTAATACTTATGATAAAGGGTGACCTATATTCTCAATGGGAGGGAAGTGATAACTGTACTTCCTTTTCCGAAAACCGTTGGTAGAAAATATGATGAAATCTATTATGAGATGGCAAAAAACTTTTGTGGAGAGACTGTTGCAGATAAATCGCGCATCTGAAGATCAAATATTTTACCAAAAAGTAAGAAAAACGGTTGGTTTGTATGGTTTAGATACCACTAATCATATACTAAAAAATTTTAAGTCTACAAACATAGTGGAAAATGAACAGGAAGCTCTTCAATGTTTTAACCTAACAAATGAAATAAAGGGGGCTGTCCGAAAAGTCAATTTTTAATTGACCTTCGGTCTAGCCCTTTTGCTATTTAATGGTACAAAAAAATCGTCCTTTTTTGTAGAATGAAATGTAGAGACAACATTCAACAGAAAGG